>NZ_WJSP02000720.1 GCF_009720255.1 Agromyces humi
GCCGCCAGGTGGTCGATCGCGACGCCGACGGGGTCGACGACCGCCGCCAGGTGGTCGATCGCGACGCCGACGGGGTCGACGACCGCCGCCAGGCGGTCGACCCGGCAGCGAACCGCCGTGACGTGGTCGCCCGGGAACGCGAGGCGTTCGGCGGCGTGAAGGTCGGCTCGGCCTTCTTCGGATGGCTGACGGCCGTCGGCACGGCGACGCTCCTCACTGCACTGCTCGCGGCCACGGGGGCCGCCCTCGGCCTGGGAGCCGACGACGCCGAGGCCGCCGCCGACGACATCGGCCTGGCCCCGGAGGCGATCGGATGGATCGGCGCGATCGCGCTGCTCGTCATCCTGTTCGTCGCCTATTACTGCGGCGGCTACGTCGCGGGGCGCATGGCGCGCTTCAACGGCATGATCCAGGGCCTCGCCGTGTGGGTGTGGGCGCTCGTGATCGCCATCGTGGTGGCCCTCCTGGGCGTCCTGATCGGCAGCCGATTCGACCTGTTCGCCAACCTGAACGTGTTCCCGCGGATCCCGGTCACGGAGGGCGAGCTGACCGTCGCCGGCATCGTCACCGCGGTCGTGGTGGCCCTCGCCAGCCTCGGCGGCGCCATCCTCGGCGGCAAGGCGGGCACCCACTACCACCGCAAGGTCGACCGCGCGGGCTTCGAGGCGTAGCACCCAGTCGGCGCCCGCATCAGCGCCCTTCGCGATCCGTGCCGGACCCGTTCCGGCACGGCGCGGAGGGCGCTGCTG
>NZ_WJSP02000721.1 GCF_009720255.1 Agromyces humi
GGGCGTCGAGGGCGGCGTGGTCGTCGGATCGGTGACCTCCGGCGGCACCGAGAGCTGCCTGCTCGCCGTGAAGTCCGCCCGCGACGTCTGGCGCTCGGCGCGCGCGGGGAGCCCGCGGACGCCGCGGCTGGTCGCCCCGGTCACCGTGCACGCGGCGTTCCACAAGGCTGCCGAGTACTTCGGGCTCGCCCTCGACCTCGTTCCCGTCGACCCGGCCACCGGGACGCTCACGCCGGCCGCGATCGAGGAACGGCTCGGCGACGACGTCGCGCTCGTGGTGATCAGCGCCCCGTCGTACCCGTTCGCGAGCCTCGACCCCGTCGCCGACGTCGCCGCGATCTGCGGCGCGCGTGGCATCGCACTCCACGTCGACGCCTGCATCGGCGGCTTCGCCCTCGCGTTCTGGCCCGATCACCTCCCGGCCTGGGATCTCGCGGTCCCGGGCGTCACGAGCCTGTCGGCCGACCTGCACAAGTACGGCTACGCGCCGAAGGGCGTGTCGGTGCTGCTGACACGCGGCCGCGACCGGCAACGCCACCAGTACTTCGCGACCACCGGCTGGCCGGGGTATCCCGTGGTCAACCCGACCATGACGGGCTCGAAGCCCGCCGGGCCGCTCGCCGCCGCATGGTCGATCAGCGAGGCGCTCGGCGAGCCGGGATTCGCCCGGCTCACGGCGCGTGCCGCACGCGCGACCGGGGAACTGCGCACGGTGGTCGAGGGCATCGAGGGGCTCCGCGTCGTCGGC
>NZ_WJSP02000722.1 GCF_009720255.1 Agromyces humi
ATTGGCGGCGGAGTGCCGGGAAGTCTGGTCGGCCGACGTTTCGTCGCCCACCGCTCGTTGAATCCCGCAATGAAGCCCACCGCGCCCCAGAAGAAGAAGCTCGAAAATGTCTCTGCGCCCGACTACACGCGGCGGCGGCTACGTCGGCGACGGCATCCCCGTGACCGTGCAGCCCGCCGAGGGCAGTGGCGTGCAGGTCTGGATCCACGGCTCCACGGCGGGCGAGAGCGCCCGCATCGCGGGCCGCCTGGGCCTGCGGTACGGCGCCAACTACCACGTCGCACCCAGCGGCGTGATCGAGTCGCTCGCCGAGTACCGCGCCCACTTCCAGCCGTCCGCCGAGCTCGAGCGGCCGCACACGATCGTGTCGGTCGACGTGGTCGTCGCCGAGACGGACGCCGCGGCGCGGCGCCTGGCGGCGGGCTATGCCGAGTGGGTGCTGTCCATCCGCGAGGGCCAGGGCGCGGTGCCGTACCCGAGCCCGGAGCACGCCCTGCCCGACGCTGAGCTCGGCGCCATCGAGCTCGCGGCAGTGCAGGACCGCCTCGACACCCGGTTCGTCGGCTCCCCCGAGACGGTCGTCGGCCTGCTCGAGACGCTGCAGCGCGTCACGGGCGCCGACGAGCTGCTCGTCACGACCATCACGCACGACCACGAGGCGCGCGTCGCGTCGTACCGGCTGCTGGCCGAGGCGTGGTCGCGAGCGGATGCCGGGCGCGATGCCGGCGCGGAGGCGGAAGCCGAC
>NZ_WJSP02000723.1 GCF_009720255.1 Agromyces humi
GCGGCATGCTGCGCCGGGCCGTGCCGCCCGCACGGCAGCTGCTCCCGGCCATCCTCCTCGGCATCGGGTCGGCCGCATCGAGTGTCGCGCTCCTGGCCTGCTCGGCGTGGCTGATCGCGCGTGCCGCCGAGCAGCCGCCCGTGCTCTACCTCTCGCTCGGCATCGTCGGCGTGCGCGCCTTCGCCCTCGGACGTGCCGCCTTCCGCTATCTCGAGCGCCTCACCGGGCACGATGCGTCCTTCCGCCAGCTCGCGTCGATCAGGGCCGGCATCTTCGAGCGGATGCTGCCGATGGCGCCCGACGCCCTCGCGTCGAGCCGACGCGGCGACCTCCTCGCCCGGTTCGTCGACGACGTCGACGAACTGCAGAACGTCCCGCTCCGCGTGGTGCAGCCGATGGTGAGCGCCCTGGTCGTCCTGGCCATCGCCGTGGCGGGGATCGCGTTCCTCGCCCCGGCGTCGGCGCTGGCGGTGCTCGGATGCCTCGTGGCCGGCATCGGAGCCACCCTCCTCGTGCAGCGGGGTGCGGCTCGACGAGCGGAGCGCGATCTCGCCCAGCGGCACGCCCGCCGAGGAAGGACGGCGTGGTCGCCGTCGGCGAGCTCGGCTACGACAGCTCGCCGCTGCCCGCCGAGTTGAGGTGGACGCCCCCGTTGTCCCGAGCGTGAAGGAGATCTGGAGCATCAGGTCGAACGAGCTCGAGATCGTCGGGAAGATGATCGCCATTGCCAGGTCGGCG
>NZ_WJSP02000724.1 GCF_009720255.1 Agromyces humi
CGGTGCTCTGCGAGACCGCGTGGGCGGCGTCGTGTGCGAGCTCGGCAAGACGCTCATGGCAACGTGATTTGCCGGAACGGCAAAAAGGGAGGTGGACATGCCCGACGACCTCGACGCGCTGAGAGCGCCTGGGATGCCCTTCGGGCACAAGATCCACGCGCCTTCACGATCGACACGAGGCGCGACGTGCTCGGACGACGTGGAGTCGACCACGCATCCGCACAAGAAAGGGCGTGGGCCGACGTGCGCGCAGGGTCTGCAGCCGGGCGGGCGACGTGGAGGCGAGGTAGAGGCGCATGCCCCCATCCTGCCGTCACCGCCGCAGGCTGTGGAATGCTCGGAGCATGGCCGAATCCCGTCGTCGTTCCCGCCGTCCCGATCCCCGCGGTCGCGGAATCCGGCGTCCGGCCGCCGCGCCGCCCGAATCCGACGGCCCCGTCATCGAGGTCGACGTCGAACGGGTCGCCCACGGCGGCGTGTTCGTCGCCCATCACGAGGGGCGGGTGGTGTTCGTCTCCGACGCCGTTCCCGGCGAGCGGGTCGTCGCCCGGGTCACGGACCGGAGGCACGACCGCTTCTGGCGCGCCGAGACCCTCGAGGTGCTGACGGCATCGCCCGACCGCCGCGAGCACGTGTGGGCGGAGGCATCCGTCGATCGGCCGCCGGCGCAGCGAGCGGGCGGCGCCGAGTTCGGCCACATCCGCGTGGAGCGGCAGCGGGCCCTGAAGGCGGA
>NZ_WJSP02000725.1 GCF_009720255.1 Agromyces humi
GCCCCGAGCAGCATTGTGGGAAGCCATTCGACGCGGTGTGTCGCGACGTCGGCCGCGGCGAGAACTGCCAGTCCGATCACGACGATGAGCAGCGCGGTGTACGGGATGACGATCACAGGTTGATCTGCTCCGTCATCGTGGGGATGAACGTGGTCACCGGGATGGCGATCATGAGGATGACGACACCGGCGGCGGCGAGGACGACGATCTCGCTGAGAGGGCCGATCCGCTCAGCGAACGCGTTGAGGCGGCGGCGGCTCTTCTTGTGGAACACCGCTGCGACGTCGCGGAGGATCGCAACGAGGTGCCGTGGTGACGGTGCGATCTCCATGCGGTTCTTCAGGTTCCATGGGAACAGTGGCGAGTCTGCGACGTCAGCAAAGGTCGCTTCACCGATGCGTTGCTTGGCGATGTGCGCGGTGACGTGCCGGACGACGGCGGCGTTACCGGCGGCACGTGCGGCCACCTCGAGGGATTCGAGTTCGGTCATGCCGGAGGCGAGGCAGGCTGCGAGGACGTCCGCGAACCGAGCGGCGGTGGCCATCTGGTTGATCGGTCCGAGGAGCGGGACGCGGATCGCCCAGGCGTCAGCCTTGACGCGGAGCCTAGGTACGCGGCGTCCGAACGCGAACCAGTAGATGGTCCAGAGGAGGATGACGGCGACCAGGCCGAGGATCACCCACTTCATCGAGGATCCGACGCCGATCATGATCGTCGTTGCTTCGGGGGTG
>NZ_WJSP02000726.1 GCF_009720255.1 Agromyces humi
CCTCGCGTCGCGCAGCCGGCGTCTCGTCTCGATCTGCAGCGGCGCGTTCGTGCTCGCCGCGCTCGGTGTGCTCGACGGCCGCCGCGCCACCACGCACTGGAAGTTCGCCGACGACCTCGCCCGGCGGCATCCGGCCATCGACGTCCAGCCCGATGCGATCTTCGTGCGCGACGGCGACGTCGCCACCTCGGCGGGAGTCGCCGCAGGCATCGACCTGGCGCTCGCGATGGTCGAGGACGACCACGGCAGCGACGTGGCGCGCCAGGTCGCGCAGCTGCTGCTGGTGTACCTGCAGCGGTCGGGAGGCCAGTCGCAGTTCTCAGCGTCGCTGCGGGCGCGCGCGCCGCACCACAGCATCGTGCGCCAGGTCACCGACCTCATCGACGCCGACCCGTCGAGCAGCTACACCGTCGCCGCCCTCGCCCGGCACGCGAACGTCAGCGTGCGGCACCTCAGCCGGTTGTTCCGCGAGGAGCTCGGCGCCTCACCGGCCGAGTACGTCGCCGGGCTGCGGTTCGACCTGGCACGGTCGCAGCTCGAGAGCGGATGCTCCGTGGCGCAGTCCGCACTCGACGCCGGCTTCCCCAGCGCCGAGGCCCTGCGCCGCGCATTCATCGCGCGGCTCGGCATCTCGCCGTCGCAGTACCAGCGCCGGTTCCGCACCACGGCGCACGAGCCGGTGACGACGGATGCCCCGCTCCGAGCTCTGCGCCCGACCGGCTGACCGCGCG
>NZ_WJSP02000727.1 GCF_009720255.1 Agromyces humi
ACCATCGGCGCCGGACGCGTCGGTGCCGTGCTGGCCTCCGCCCTGGCCAACGCCGGGCACGCGCTCACCGGCATTTCGGCCGTCTCGACGCCGAGCCTCGAACGGGCCGCCGTCATGCTCCCCGGCGTGCCCGTGCTGCCCATTCCCGACGTGGTCGAGCGCAGCGAGCTCGTGCTGCTCGCCGTGCCCGAGTCCGAACTCGAAGCGCTCGTGAGCGGGCTCGCCGACGCCGGCGTCTGGCAGCCCGGTCAGTCGACCGGTGCGGTGTGCTCCTCGACGTGACGGAGGTACGCCGCCGCGTTGCGCCGGATGCCGTCGCGCTCGGCGTCGGAGAGCTCGCGTCGCACCTTGCCCGGCACGCCCGCGACGAGCGAGCCGGGCGGCACGACCGTTCCCTCGAGCACGACCGCTCCGGCCGCGACGAGTGATCCCGCGCCGATGACGGCCCCGTTCAGCACCGTCGCCCCCATGCCGATGAGGCAGTCGTCCTCGACGGTGCAGCCGTGCAGGACCGCCCCGTGCCCGACCGACACGCCCCGGCCGATCGTGAGCGGGAAGCCCGCATCGACGTGGCAGACCACGGTGTCCTGCAGGTTCGCGTCCTCGCCGAGCACGATCGGCTCGGCCTCGGCGCGCAGCACGGCGTTGTACCAGACGCTCGAGCCGGCGGCGAGGCGCACGTCGCCGACGATGACGGCGCCCGCGGCGACGAACGCGTCGTCGTGCACGAC
>NZ_WJSP02000728.1 GCF_009720255.1 Agromyces humi
GGCCTGGCCGCGGTCGCCGTCGTCGCGTTCTGCGGCTGTGCGGCGGTCGACGGGCCTGCGGGAGGCCGCTCCGCTGCCAGCGGGTCCGACGCCTCCGCTTCGACGAGTCCCCGCACGGATGCCACGCCGACGACGCTCACCGTCTTCGCCGCCGCGTCGCTCACCGAGGCGTTCGACGCACTCGCGGCGGACTTCGAGGCGCAGCATCCCGACCTCGATGTCGCGCTCAGCTACGGAGGCAGTGCCGCGCTCGCGCAGCAGATCGTGGAGGGTGCACCCGTCGACGTCTTCGCCTCGGCGGCCGAACCGCAGATGCGGGTCGTGGTCGAGGCCGGGCTGGCCGAGGACGCGGTCGTGTTCGCGACGAACACGCTCGAGCTCGTCGTGCCGGCCGGCAACCCCGCTGCCGTCACGGAGCTCGCCGACCTCGCCGACCCCGACCTGCGCATCGCGCTCTGCGACCCCACGGTGCCCTGCGGAGCGGCATCCGACGCCCTGCTCGCCGAGGAGGGCGTGACCGCGTCGCCCGACACGCTCGAGTCCGATGTGAAGGCCGTGCTCACGAAGGTGGTGCTCGGGGAGGTCGATGCCGCCCTCGTGTACCGCACCGACGCGCGTGCCGCGGGCGACGGCGTCGGCGATCGGCACGCCGTTCTCCTGCGTGCCGTCGCGGAAACGGAAGCTCACGGTCTCGCCCGCGCGGTCGTTCTCGCCCGCGA
>NZ_WJSP02000729.1 GCF_009720255.1 Agromyces humi
GCGCGGTCGCCTCATCGGCGCCCACCGACCAGAGCGCCAGGTCGCGCTCCTCGAGCCGGTCGACGGCTGCGGTCACGGGCGCGGCGCGGGTGCGGAAGTAGTTCGAGGTGGTGCCGGCGGGCGAGCCTGACGCGAGATCGACGGCCCGGTGCGTGAGCGCCTTCATGCCCTGCTCGGCGACGATGCCGAGGGCGGCGTCGGCGACGAGCGTGCGGCGGTCCATGCGGCGAGTGTAGCGAATCACTACAGAAGTAGTGCGGACGTACTACAAACGTAGTAACCTGCCCGCATGGATCGCACCACCGTCGGCATCGTCGGCGGCGGCATCGCCGGATCGGCGCTCGCCGCACGTCTCGACCCGACGCGCTTCCACGTCACCATCCATGAGCGGCGTGCGGAGCTGCCGGCCACCGGGACGAGCCTCGCGATGTGGCCCGAGGCGCAGGCGGCGCTCGCGACGATCGGCGTCCTCGACCGGCTCCAAGAGGCCGGCATCGCCCTCGACCGCTTCCCGATGCGCAGCGAATCCGGCAGGACGTTGGCCGATCTGCCCGCCGACGGCCTGCTGCTCGGTCGGCGCGACCTGCTCGCGGCGCTCGACGCGGCGGTGCCCGACACGGTGGAACGCGTCACGGAGCGGGTCGAAGACCCCGACCGCATCGAGGCCGACGTGGTCGTCGGCGCCGACGGCGTGCGCAGCGTGGTGCGCCGGCGACA
>NZ_WJSP02000073.1 GCF_009720255.1 Agromyces humi
CGGCAGGCGACCGGCGTCGGCCACGCCGCCGATCGACGGCGCGCCTCGCGGGATCCGGCCCAACGCCTCGCTCCCCTCGATCATCGAGACCGGATGCCCCATGACGGGCGTCGCGGGGTCGAGCAGGGAACCCCAGGCGTCGGCGCCGCGGCAGAGTGCGTCTCGCACGGCGAATCCGGCCTGCTCGATGCGCCGCACGAGGAGTGACAGGAGCGCGCGTTCGGGAAATCGGCCGGTCGGCGCGAAGGTCGCATCGGTGTACGCGATCGGTACCACGGCGTCGACGCCCGGCATCCGGCACAGCGTGCCGACGATCGCGCCGACGACCGCCTGCCGCTCGCGGGGACGCCGAGGGAGGTCGTGGCGGACGACCCCGGCCGAGCGCGCGCCGCGGAAGGCCACGCAGACGATCGAGCGTTCGGGGACGAATCCGGCGAGGGCGGGCACGATGGCCAGCAGGTCGTGGGCGCCTGCGGCACGGATGATGGTGGTCATGCGGTCAGGATGTCGCGCACGCATCCGTCGCACGCGGCTTTCCTCGCCGGTGGGCCACGCGCACCGCGGGAGGCGCCTGGGGAGGAGGACTCAGGGCGTGGCGAAGATCCGGGAGACCTCGTCGACCTCGTCGGCCGACGGTTGCCAGGCGACGCCGGCGGCCGCGTTCTGCCGGATCTGCTCGGGGCGCGTCGTGCCGGCGATCACGCTCGTGAGCGACGGCTGGGCGAGGAGCCACCCGAACGTGGCCTCGAGCATCGTGATGCCGCGCGCGTCCGCGAAGGCGCGATAGCGGTCGAGCACGTCCCACGGCGCGTCGTCGACGAGATGGCGGCGCTGCCGCATGATGCGCGTGTCGGCGGGCTGTTCGTCTCGCCGGAACTTGCCGGTGAGCAAGCCGTTCTGCAACGGGAAGTACGGCAGGAAGCCGAGCCCGAGGTGACGCACGGCCGGGAGGACCTCGGCCTCGGCGCCCCGCGCCAGCAGGTTGTACTCGTTCTGCGCCGAGATGAAGCGCGCCGTGCCCAGTTCACGCGCGACATACTCCGCCTCCGCGATCTGCCAGCCGCTCAGGTTGGAGTGGCCGAGGTAGCGCACCTTGCCGGCGCGGACGAGGTCGTCGAGTGCCGAGATCGTCTCGTCGATCGGCGTCGCCGGGTCGGGCGTGTGCAGCTGGTAGAGGTCGATCCAGTCGGTCTGCAATCGGCGGAGCGACCCCTCGACGGCGAGGCGGATGTAGCGGCGCGAGCCGCGCGCGCCCCATGCCGGCAGGGGCGACGGAAGGCTCGAGTGCCCGAACTTCGTCGCGATGACGACCTCGTCGCGTCGTCCGCGCAGCGCCGAGCCGAGCAGCGTCTCGCTGAGCCCGTACTCGCGCCCGTAGATGTCGGCCGTGTCGATGAGGTTGACGCCGGCGTCGAGCGCTGCGGAGACCACCGCGTCGGTGCCCTCCTGCCCCTCCGTCGCGGTACCCGCGCGGCCGAAGTTGTTGCCTCCGAGGCCCACGGTCGAGACGCGGAGGCCCGACCGGCCGAGGGAGCGGTACTCGAGATCCGTCATCGCTCCAGCCTATTCGGGCGCGGGGCTCGCCCCGGACTCGTCCTCCACACCCGACCCGTGGCGCGGTGCCTTCGCGATGTCCGATTCCCGCGAGTCGATGTCGGATGCCGCGGCTACGCTCGAACCATGACCAACGTGTACCTCACCCGCCTCGACAGCCCGATCGGGCGCATCGAGCTCGTCGGCGATGACGATGCGCTGACGGGCGTCACCATCGAGCGCGACGGCGCGCTCCCCCACGACGGCGAGCCCGAGCGCTCCAATGCGGTGCTCGACGACGCCCGATCGCAGCTCCTCGAGTACTTCGCCGGCGCGCGCACCGACTTCGACGTCCCCGTCCGCCTCTCCGGCACGGCGTTCCAGCAGGCCGTCTGGGCCGAGCTCGAGCGGCTCCAGTGGGGCGAGGCCATCTCCTATGGCGCGCTCGCCACGGCCGTCGGCAAGCCGGGGTCGGCCCGCGCGATCGGCGGCGCCGTCGGCGCGAACCCGGTGCCGATCATCGTCGGGTGCCATCGCGTCCTCGCGTCCGACGGTCGCATCACCGGCTACTCCGGCGGCGACGGCATCCCGACGAAGCTCTGGCTGCTCGGACACGAGCGCATCGGCTTCGCCGCATGAGCGTCATCCCATCGGCCGACCTCCTGGTCGGCGACGACGGCCTGACACGGTGCGCCTGGGGCGCGAAGGACCCCGAGTACCGCCGCTACCACGACGAGGAATGGGGCACACCGCAGCACGATCCGGTGCGCCTCTACGAGAAGGTCTGCCTCGAAGGCTTCCAGGCCGGCCTCTCCTGGATCACCATCCTGCGCCGCCGGCCGGCCTTCCGTGAGGTGTTCCACGGGTTCGACGTCGAGCAGGTCGCCGCGATGACCGAGGCCGACGTCGAGCGACTGCTCGCCGACGCACGCATCATCCGCCATCGCGGCAAGATCGAGGCGGCCATCCAGAACGCCAGGGCGACCCTCGCGTTGGAGGTTCCCCTCGAGGAGCTGCTGTGGAGCTTCGCTCCGTCGCCCCGCACGGCGCCGCCGCGGTCGTTCGCAGAGGTTCCTGCCACCACGCCCGAGTCGACGGCGATGAGCAAGGAGCTCCGCAGGCTCGGATTCCGGTTCGTCGGCCCGACCACGATGTACGCGCTCATGCAGGCAGCAGGCATGGTCGACGATCACCTCTCGGGGTGCTTCCGAGCGTCGGCGCAACCCGCACCGGCAGAGGCCCTCCCGACGACGGCCTGAACCTCACCCCGCAGGTTCCGCTCTTCTCATCCGGTCTGCACCGGCTGCGCATCAGGCGACGCCGTCGCTCAGGCCAGGAGCTCCAGTTCACGCACCCCGCTCGCGTGGTCGGTCTCCTCAGCGAAGTCGAGACCGAAGCCGGCGACCCGCGCCCACTCGATCAGGTCGTCGACGGATTCCGCTGTCGGACGCGACTCGAGCACCGCCCGGGTGAATGCGCCCTTCGCCGTCTTGTTGAAATGGTTGAGGGCGCGGCGTCGTCCGTCGTCCCCGACCGAGACGACGCGAACGAAGACACTGTTCTCGCGGACGGGCGCCGGGCCGAGGTGCACGTACCCCTCGGACCGCAGGTCCACGATCAAGCCCGGTCGCGCTGCGAGGGTCGACTCCAGGCGGGGGCGCCAGAACTGACGCAGGTGGATGCCTGGGATGCGGGAGTCATGGGACAGCCGATAGGCGGGAATGGGATCGAGCGCCCCGATCAGGCCGAACAACGCCGAATGCACCATGACCGTCTCGGCAGCGTACGACCGCGCCGCTGCCGAGAGCGTCGGCGCGTCGAGCGCGTCGAACAGCACGCCCGTATACCGATCGATGGCGGGCATCGACGGGGCGTCGTGGAGCCGGCGATTCCGCTCGATCTCGGCCGACTGCCGAGGACCGAGCTTCAGCGCGCGCATGGCGACGTCATGATCCGCGGCGAGGGCGGCGACCTCGTCCATGAGCTCGCGTCGAGCGTCGTTCAGTTCTGGAAGGGCCAGGAGTTCGAGGTCGATCGGGCCGCCGACGCCGCCATCCCGTTTCGTCTCGGACGGCGGCAGGAGCAGCCGCATCTAGGACGCGATGAAGGCGAGCGCCGCCTCGACGTTCGATCCGAGCGATTGCACGCTGTCGATGGTCACGCGCGGCAGCGCCGACGAAGGACCCGTCCACGGGGCGTAGCCCTCGAGGCTCTGCTCGACGGCGCGCCACGTCGTCTCCTCGAGATGCGGAAGCCGACGCTCGCGCTTCTCGAGACGCGCACGATGCACCGCCTCGTCGGAACAGGCGACCTCGATCACCCGCAGTCGCACATCAGCGCGGGCGGCGAGGTCGCGCCACTGCAGCCGAGCCGCCTCCGCGGCGTTCACCGCGTCGACGATGACCGTGCGTCCGGAGTCGAGTTCCTTCTCCGCGATCTCCTCGGCCACGAGATACGCCGCGAGCCCGGTGGGCTGGTCGGCGTCGATTCCGGCGCGGAGAATGGCCGACTCGATCGGATCGACGGACACGACCGTGGCGCCGAGCCGGGCGCCGACGATCTCGGCGATCGTCGACTTTCCCGCGCCCGGCAGCCCGGCCATGACGATGAGTTGGGTGACGCTCAGGTCACCGAACTGGCGTTCTATCGGCTGCTCCCCCTGCATCCGCGACTCCTCAGGCGAGCTCGGCCCGCGAAGCGACGAGCTGGACCGAGTCGGACTGCACCGACAGGAACCCGTCCTCGGCGTTGGCCGTGATCTTCTCGCCGCCCGGAAGGGTGACGCGAACCTCGCCGCCGGCGAGGATCGCCAGCATCGGCTCGTGGCCGGGCAGGATGCCGATCTCGCCTTCGACGGTGCGGGCGATCACCATGGACGCCTCGCCCGACCAGACTTCCCGGTCGGCCGAGACGACGCTCACGTTGAGGACGGCCATGCTCAGCCGTTCTCCTTCTGGATGCGAGCCCAGTTCTCCTCGACGTCGGTGATGGGGCCGACGTTGAAGAACGCCTGCTCCGCGACGTGGTCGAAGTCACCGCGGGCGATCGCGTCGAACGACTCGATCGTGTCCTTGAGCGGCACCGTGGAGCCCTCGACACCGGTGAACTTCTTCGCCATGTAGGTGTTCTGCGAGAGGAACTGCTGGATGCGACGCGCGCGCGACACGGTGATCTTGTCTTCCTCGGAGAGCTCGTCGACGCCGAGGATCGCGATGATCTCCTGGAGCTCCTTGTTCTTCTGGAGGATCTGCTTGACCGTGGTCGCGACGCGGTAGTGGTCCTCGCCCAGGTAGCGGGGGTCCATGATGCGCGACGTCGACGTCAGCGGGTCGATGGCCGGGTAGAGGCCCTTCGACGCGATCTCGCGCGACAGCTCGGTCGTCGCATCGAGGTGCGCGAACGTCGTGGCGGGAGCCGGGTCCGTGTAGTCGTCGGCCGGGACGTAGATCGCCTGCAGCGAGGTGATCGAGTGACCGCGCGTCGAGGTGATGCGCTCCTGCAGGACGCCCATCTCGTCGGCGAGGTTCGGCTGGTAGCCCACCGCGGACGGCATGCGGCCGAGCAGCGTCGAGACCTCGGAGCCCGCCTGCGTGAAGCGGAAGATGTTGTCGATGAAGAGCAGGACGTCCTGCTTCTGCACGTCGCGGAAGTACTCCGCCATCGTCAGAGCCGAGAGCGCGACGCGCAGACGCGTGCCCGGCGGCTCGTCCATCTGGCCGAACACGAGCGCGGTCTTGTCGAAGACGCCCGCCTCCTCCATCTCGTGGATGAGGTCGTTGCCCTCACGGGTGCGCTCGCCGACACCGGCGAACACCGACACGCCACCGTGGTCCTGCGCCACGCGCTGGATCATCTCCTGGATGAGGACCGTCTTGCCGACGCCCGCACCACCGAAGAGGCCGATCTTGCCACCCTGGACGTAGGGGGTGAGGAGGTCGATCGACTTGATGCCGGTCTCGAAGAGCTGCGTCTTCGACTCGAGCTGGTCGAACGCCGGCGGACGGCGGTGGATCGGCCAGCGCTCGGTGATCTCCACCTGCTCGCCCGGCTCACCGTTGAGGATCTCGCCGATGACGTTGAACACCTTGCCCTTGGTGACGTCGCCGACGGGAACGGAGATCGCCTCGCCGGTGTCGGTCACCTCCTGGCCGCGCACGAGCCCGTCGGTGGGCTTCAGCGCGATGGCGCGAACGAGGTCGTCACCCAGGTGCTGGGCGACCTCGAGGGTCAGGACGAGGGTCTCGCCGCCGACCGTGATCTCGGTCTGGAGAGCGTTGTAGATCTCGGGGATCGAGTCGTGCGGGAACTCGATGTCGACGACGGGGCCCGTGACGCGGGCGATGCGGCCGACGGCGCCGGCGGTCGACTCGGCGACCGGCGCGGTTGCGGTGTCAGTCATTCTGGCTCTCTCTTTTCTGGGTTACTTCTTGGCGACGAGCGCGTCGGCGCCGCCCACGATCTCGGAGATCTGCTGCGTGATCTCGGCCTGGCGCGCGTTGTTCGCCAGCCGGGTGTAGTCGGTGATGAGCTTGTCGGCGTTGTCGCTGGCCGACTTCATCGCCTTCTGCGTCGCCGCATGCTTCGCCGCGGCGGACTGCAGGAGGGCGTTGAAGATGCGGCTCTCGATGTAGACCGGGAGCAGCGCATCGAGCACGGTCTCGACATCGGGCTCGAACTCGTAGAGCGGCTGCACGGTGGCGTCGGGCTCGTCGACACCCTCGACGACCTCGAGCGGCAGCAGGCGCACGACCTCGGGGGTCTGCGTCATCATGCTCACGAACTTGTTGTAGACGACGTGGATCTCGTCGACACCGCCGTCGGCGGCGTCGCGGAGGAACGCCTCGAGCACGGCATCCGCGATCTCCTTGGCGAGCTCGAACTCGGGGTTCTCGGAGCTGCCGGTCCACTGCTGCTCCGACGCACGGCGACGGAACTGGAAGTAGCCCACTGCCTTGCGCCCGACCAGGAAGTACACGACCTCCTTGCCCTGCGAGCGGAGCAGCTCGGCGAGCTCCTCCGCCTCACGGAGCACCTGCGAGTTGAACGCGCCGGCGAGGCCGCGATCGGACGTGAGGATCACGACGGCTGCGCGCTCGATCGTCTCGGGCTCGGTGGTGAGCACGTGGTCGACGTTCGAGTACGTCGCGACGGCCGAGACGGCGCGGGTGATGGCGCGCGAGTACGGCGTCGAAGCCGTCACACGCGCCTGCGCCTTCTGGATGCGCGAGGCGGCGATGAGCTCCATCGCCTTGGTGATCTTCTTCGTCGTCTGGGCAGACTTGATCTTCTGCCGGTAGACCCGAAGTTGCGCTCCCATTTCTCTCCTGTATGCCTAGGTTCGATCGTCGTCGCCGGCTGCCTAGCGGCGAGCCTTGACGATCTTCTCCTGGTTGACGTCCTCGACGGCGATGGCCTCGAACTGCTCGCTGCCCACCGAGGCAAGCGGCTTGCCCTCGCCGGTCTGGAACTCGAGCTTGAACTTGTCGACCTCGGCCTCGAGGGTCGCGACCGTCTCGTCGGACAGCACGTTCGTGTCGCGCAGCGTCGAGAGCACCTCGGTGTTGCGGCCGAGGTAGTCGAGGAGCTCGCGCTCGAAGCGCAGGATGTCCTCGACCGGGACCTCGTCGAGCTTGCCGTTGGTGCCGGCCCAGATCGAGACGACCTGCTCCTCGACGGGGTACGGCGAGTACTGCGGCTGCTTGAGCAGCTCGGTGAGGCGTGCGCCACGGGCGAGCTGGCGACGGCTCGCCGCGTCGAGGTCGGACGCGAACATCGCGAACGCCTCGAGCGAGCGGTACTGCGCGAGCTCGAGCTTCAGCGTGCCAGAGACCTTCTTGATCGACTTGACCTGCGCGTCGCCGCCGACTCGCGACACCGAGATGCCCACGTCGACCGCCGGGCGCTGGTTCGCGTTGAAGAGGTCGGACTGGAGGAAGATCTGGCCGTCGGTGATCGAGATCACGTTGGTCGGGATGTACGCCGAGACGTCGTTGGCCTTGGTCTCGATGATCGGCAGGCCGGTCATCGATCCGGCGCCGAGCTCGTCGGAGAGCTTGGCGCAACGCTCGAGCAGACGCGAGTGCAGGTAGAAGACGTCGCCGGGGTACGCCTCACGACCCGGCGGACGGCGGAGGAGCAGCGACACGGCACGGTAGGCCTCAGCCTGCTTCGACAGGTCGTCGAAGATGATGAGGACGTGCTTGGAGTCGTACATCCAGTGCTGGCCGATGGCCGAGCCGGTGTAGGGCGCGAGGTACTTGAAGCCCGCCGGGTCGGACGCCGGAGCCGCCACGATCGTGGTGTACTCCATGGCGCCGGCGTCTTCCAGGGCGCCCTTGACGCCAGCGATGGTGGAACCCTTCTGGCCGATCGCGACGTAGATGCAGCGGACCTGCTTGTTCGGGTCGCCCGAGTCCCAGTTCGCCTTCTGGTTGATGATCGTGTCGATCGCGATCGCCGTCTTGCCCGTCTGGCGGTCGCCGATGATGAGCTGGCGCTGGCCGCGGCCGACGGGGATCATGGCGTCGATGGCCTTGATGCCGGTCTGCAGCGGCTCGTGCACCGACTTGCGCTGCATGACGCCGGGCGCCTGCAGCTCGAGGGCGCGGCGGCCCTCGATGCCGGTGATCTCGCCGAGACCGTCGATCGGGTTGCCGAGGGGGTCGACGACACGGCCGAGGTAGCCCTCGCCGACGGGGACCGAGAGGACCTCGCCCGTGCGGGTCACCTCCATGCCCTCCTCGATGCCGGTGAACTCGCCGAGCACGACGACGCCGATCTCGTCCTCGTCGAGGTTCAGCGCGAGGCCGAGCGTGCCGTCCGCGAAGCGGATGAGCTCGTTCGCCATGACCGAGGGCAGGCCCTCGACGTGCGCGATGCCGTCGCCGGCGTCGGTGACGTATCCGACCTCGGTCTTCTGCGCCGTGCCCGGCTCGTACGACGAGACGAACTCCGAGAGAGCCGAACGGATCTCGTCGGGGCTGATGGAGAGTTCTGCCATTGTCTTTCCCTTTTCTGTACCGGTTGTACAGCTACTGGTCTGTCGCGGCGCAGGACGCCGGTCGTTTCGTCCGGCGGTCAGCCGGCAAGCTTCTGCCTCAGCGAGCTGAGGCGGCTGGCGACGCTGCCGTCGATGACGTCGTCGCCGATCTGCACGCGGACTCCGCCGAGCACGGCGGGGTCGACGATGGTGTCGAATCGGACTCGGCGGCCCGTCTGGGCCGCGAGGCCCTGCTGGAGCCGGGCGAGCTGCTCGGGAGTCAGCGGCACGGCGGTCGTGACCGTCGCGACGTCGAAGCCGCGCTGGTCGGCGACGACGGATGCCGCGTGCCGGAGTGCCTCGCCGATGCGGCGCCCACGGGGCTGCTCCACGAGATGGCGCACGATGGCGACCGTCTGCGGTGCCGCCTTGCCGTCGAGCAGCCGATCGACGATCTGCGTCTTCGACGCGGTCAGGCTCAGCTTGCTGCCGAGCGCCAGCTCGAGCTCGTCGTCGGAGGCGACTGCCTGCTCGACGGTGAAGAGCTCGGCGTCGACCTGCACGCCGTCGGGAGCTGACTCGGCCGCGACGCGGTAGCCCAGCTCCTCGATGCCGGCGAGGAAGTCCTCACCGCTCGACCACCGCGCGGTGGCGGCGGCCGAGAGCAGGGACGCGGCTGCAGGGCTGATCCGCGAGCCGAAGACCGCTTCGACCAGGGCGCGCTTCTGCGCGGCATCCGCCTCGGTGTCGGTCAGCGCGGAGCGCAGCTGCGACGACGCACCCACGACCCGGCCGACCGCGAGGAGGTCCTCGGCGACCGTCAGCTCGGCACGGCCGAGCTCGGCGAGCGCCGCTCGCATGTCGGCGAGGGCCCCTCTCGTAGCGCTACCCATGGGTTACTTCTTCCCTCCGGCAGCCGCCTGCTCGCTCGCCTCGAGCTCGGCGAGGAAGCGGTCGACGACGTTCTGCGCCTTGCGGTCATCGGAGAGGCTCTCGCCGATGACGCCGGATGCGAGGTCGATCGCGAGGGTGCCGACCTCGGACCGCAGCGAGACGAGCGCCGACTGGCGCTCCGCCTCGATCTGGGCCTGGGCGCCGGCGGTGATGCGGGCCGCTTCTCCGGAGGCCTGCTCCCTCGCCTCGGCGACGATCTTCTTGCCGTCCTCGCGGGCGGTCTCGCGGATGCGACCGGCTTCGGCGCGCGCGTCGGCGAGCTGGGCGGTGTATTCCTCGAGTGCCGCCTCCGCCTTGCGCTGGGCCTCGTCGGCCTTCGCGATGTTGCCCTCGATGGCTTCGGCGCGCTCGTCGAGCATCTTCTGGACGCGCGGCAGCGCGTACTTCCAGAAGAAGACGAGGATGATCACGAAGCAGATCGCCGACCCGATGATGTCATAGGGCTCGGGGACGACCGGGCTCATGTTCTCCTCGGCAGCCTCGGTCGCAGCGCTCAGAACTGCGTGGAGCACATTGGCCTCCTAGATAGCGGCGAAGGGGATCAGACGAAGATGAAGTACGTGGCGATGCCGATGAAGGCGAGCGCCTCGGTGAAGGCGATGCCGATCCACATCAGCACCTGGAGGCGGCCGGCGAGCTCGGGCTGGCGGGCGACGCCCTCGATGGTCTTGCCGACCACGATGCCCACGCCGATGGCCGGGCCGATGGCCGCGAGGCCGTAACCGACCGTTGCGATGTTGCCGTTGATCTCAGCGAGAACGGTAGTTGCGTCCACGTTGGGTTTTCCTTTCCTAGGGATGTGCTGGGCGGGTGCCCGGGCTCAGTGCTCTTCTGCGACCGCGAGCTGGATGTAGACCGCGGTGAGGAGGGCGAAGACGTAGGCCTGCAGGACGGCGACGAGGATCTCGAAGAGCGTGAACACCAGGCCGAAGGCCAGGCTCCCGACGCCGAGGAGGGTCCACCAGCCGCCGAGCTGGACGACGAAGAACGAGGTCGCTGCGAAGAAGAGCACGAGCAGGAGGTGCCCGACGATCATGTTCATCATGAGTCGGAGCGTGAGCGTGACCGGCCGGATGATGAACGTCGAGATCAGCTCGATGGGCGTGACGATGATGTACACCGGCCACGGGACACCCGAGGGGAAGAGCGAGTTCTTGAAGAAGTTCTTGGGGTTCTTCTTGACACCCGCGTAGATGAAGGCGACGTAGGCGACGATCGCGAGGACCAGCGGCACGCCGATGACCGACGTGCCCGCGATGTTCAGGAACGGGATGACACCCGTGAGGTTCATGAACAGCACCATGAAGAAGATGGTCGTGAGGATCGGCAGGAACCGCTTGCCGTCCTTCTTGCCGAGCAGGTCGTCGGCGATGTTCACGCGGACGAGGTCGAGACCCATCTCGACGAGGCTCTGGAAGCGGCCGGGGACGAGGCGCATCTTGCGCGTGCCGAGCCAGAAGACGAGGAGCAGCGCGACGACGGCGACGATGCGCACGAGCGTGATGCGGTTGATCTCGAACGGAGTACCGCCGAAGAGCAGTGCCCCCGGGAAGAATTCCTCGATCGACGGACCGTGGAAGCCACCATCGTCGGTGGACATCGGAACCAGCAGGTTCAGAGCGTTAGCTAGCAGCGCTATCTCCTGTTTCGGGGCGTGGAGCTCGGCTCTCGCGTCGACGAACATGGAACGGATTCCGCACATGCCGAAGCCGAGCGGAAACCGGGGGGATCGTCAATACTCTAGCAACAACTTCTACGAGCGGACGAATTCAGGCGGACCTCAGTCGTCGGTGGGCGCCTTCGGCAGTTCGACGTCGCTGGCATAGGGCATGCGCGACTTCGCGACGACGAGCACGTCGACGACGAGCGACGCGATGACGCCGGCGACGAGGCTGAGGAACAGCACGACGGGATTCAGCCATGGCGCGTCGCGGAGGACGACGACGAGCACGATGAAGACGATGAACTTCAGCAGCCATCCGCCGAGCACGATCGCGAAGAAGACCCCGACGAAGACGTCGCTGGATGCGTAGCGGTTGGCGAGGAGGATGCTCGCCGCCGTGATGCCCATGAAGACGACGGCCATCAGCGTGCCGATGAGCGCGCTGACGAGCCCCTCGGTGCCGGCGAAGACCAGTCCGAGGACGGCGCTCACCACCAGCACGACGGCTGCAAGGGCCGCGCCCCACGCCAGGGCGCGGCGCAGCACCGGGTTCGAGGTGGGCGTGCGGTCGGCGGGTTCAGGCCGTGCGTCGGTCATCGTGCTCCAGTTCGGGATCGCCGGGGACGTGCCGGCCGGGCTCATCGGGGACGGCGACGGGGGCTGCGGCGGGCTCGAGCTCGTCGAACACCACGCCTTCGGGCAGGCCGGGATTCTCGGCCTCCGCGGCCACCGTGAGCCGCTTGCGCCGGCCGAGGGGTGCCAGCGTGATCGCGGCGCACACGACGAATCCGACGCCGATGAAGGCGAACGCCCACATGGCGCTGGTGCCGAGGTACACGGGCAGCACATACGTGAGGAGGCATCCGATCGAGACGACCGCGGTCCACGCGTAGAAGATGAGCACGGCGTTCAGGTGCGAGTGGCCCATGTCGAGCAGCCGGTGGTGCAGGTGCTTGCGGTCGGCGGAGAACGGCGACTTGCCCGCACGGAGCCGCCGGACGACGGCGAGCCCGAAGTCGAGCAGCGGGATGACGAGCACCGCGAACGGCAGGATGATCGGGATGAACGCGGCGAAGAGGTCCTGGATGCCGACGGCGGCCGGGTTGATCTGGCCGGTCACCGAGATCGCCGACGTGGCCATGAGGAGGCCGATGAGCAGCGCCCCGGCGTCGCCCATGAACAGCTTGGCGGGGTGCCAGTTGAGCGGCAGGAAGCCGATGCAGGCGCCGACCACCACGATCGCGAGCAGCGAGGCGAGGTTGAAGTAGTTGAGCGGCGACGTCTTCTGCACGAGGAGGTAGGTGTAGAGGAAGAACACGCCGTTGGCGATGAGGGCGACTCCTGCGACGAGCCCGTCGAGGCCGTCGATGAAGTTGATCGCGTTCATGACCAGCACGATCGTGAACACCGTGATCGTCGCGCTCATCCACGAGGAGCCGACCGTGATGCCGCCGATCGGCAGCGAGACGATCGAGACGCCCTGCCATGCGATGAGGCCCGCCGCGACGAACTGCCCGGCGAGCTTCGTGGTCCAGTCGAGATCCCAGATGTCGTCGGCCACGCCGATGAGCACGATGAGCAGCGCCGCCCCGAGGATCGCCAGCATCTGCGAGGGGTTCTGGAAGATGATCGAGACGTTCGAGAAGCGCGTGGACCCCAGCGACGACACGAACGCGGCCGCGCCGATCGCGGCGAGGATGCCGACGAACATGGCGATGCCGCCGAGGCGCGGCGTAGGGCGGGTGTGCACGTCGCGTTCGCGGATCTTGGGGTAGAGCCGGTACTTGAGGCTCAGCTTCCAGACGAGGACCGAACCGCCGAAGGTGACGAGCGCGGCCACGAGGGCGAGCGCGAGGAAGAGGGTCATGAGGCGGCGGCATCCGCTTCATCGGATGCCGCGGGCGCGGGCGCTGCCGCGGGCGCGGGCGTTGCCGCAGGGGCCGGC
>NZ_WJSP02000730.1 GCF_009720255.1 Agromyces humi
TCGAGCACGGCGCCGTCGTGGGCGCGGGCCGCGGTGTAGGGCGGGATGGGGCGACCGTCGAGGGTGAGCGGTCCCCATGCGCCCGTGACCGCGAACCAGGCCTCGCCCTCGAACCGCGCCCGGAACCCGCCCACGGCCAGCTCGAGCGCCGCGGCGCCGTCGGCATTGCCCACGAGCCGGTTCGCGAGCGCCAGCGCACCGCGGTCGAGGGCACCGGATGCCGCGACGCCCAGGTGCGCGAGGCCGGGGCGGCCGAGGTCCTCCACGAGCGCCGAGGCGCCCGGGTGCTCGACACGCAGGCGGGTCATCCCGCGTCGACCGCCTCGAAGCGCACCCGACGTCCGGGCGCGAGCAGCGCCGGATCGGCCGACTCCGCATCCCAGAGCGCGGACGACGTGCGCCCGATCAGCCGCCAGCCGCCCGGACTCTGCCGCGGGTAGACGCCGCCGAATGCGCCGGCGAGCGCGACGGAGCCGGCCGGCACCCGTGGGCGCGGCGCGTCGAGGCGGGGCACCTCGAACGGCCAGTCGTCGCTCACGAGGTAGCCGAAGCCCGGCGCGAACCCGATGAACGCGACGCGCCACTCGATCGAGGTGTGGCGGGCCACGAGGGCCTCCGTCGAGACGGCCAGCAGCGTCGCCGTCGCGGCGAGGTCGTCGCCGTCGTAGGACACGGGGATCGTGACGGGCGACGCCGTGGCGCCCGCGACCCGT
>NZ_WJSP02000731.1 GCF_009720255.1 Agromyces humi
CGCACGAGCGAGCCGTCGGCACGCACGTGGTGATCGCGCAGGTAAGCCGCCGCGCGACGAGCCGCCGCGATCGCACGGTCGTCGCCGAACACGAATCCAGCGCGGGCGAGGGCGGCGATCGCGAGTCCGTTCCACCCGGTGAGCACCTTCTCGTCGAGCGGCGGCGGCTCGAGCGTCGCGCGGGCGTCGGCGTCCAGCCGGTAGTAGCCGCCCTCGTTCCGGCGCCCCTCGATGGTGCTCTCCGAATCCTGCGCGCTGGCGAACCCGCCGCCCGGCAGTTGCATCCGCTCGGTCAGGAAGTCGATCACGCCCATGGCCAGCGACCGGAGGAACGCCGGTGGATCGTCGCCGGTGGCCAGGTCCGCCGCGACGCCGAGGAGCAGCGCGTTGTCGGTCAGCATCCGCTCGTAGTGGGGTTCGCTCCAGTCGGCGCGGGTGGCGTAGCGGAAGAACCCGCCCTCGATGGGATCGCGCAGCGGTGACGCGCCCATGAGCCGCAGCGTCCGCTCGGCCAGCCGGCGGCCCTCCGTCCCGGATGCCGTGAGGAATGCCAGCACCGGCGCCACCGGGAACTTCGGGGCGGTGCCGAATCCGCCGTGCACCCGGTCCTCCCCGTGGGCGAGCATTCGCACGGCCTGCTCGAGCTCGGCCCGGCCGGGCAGGGCGCCCGCGGTCGATGCGACGGATGCCTCGGCGAGCGCCTGGCCGAC
>NZ_WJSP02000732.1 GCF_009720255.1 Agromyces humi
TCGCCCAGACGCCGCCCTCGCCGCCGAGCACCTCGCGCACGTGCTCGCCGCGCGGCAGCGACGTGAACACCGCGTCGGCACCCGCCACGGCGTCGGCGATGGACGCGACGACCTGCACCCCACGGGCAGCGGCGGCCTCGCGGCAGGTAGCGTCGGGATCGACCCCGCGCACCTCGTGTCCGGCGGCGACGAGGTTGCCCGACATGGGGCCGCCCATGTGTCCCAACCCGATCCAGGCGATCGTCGCCATGTGCCCCTCCCGACCTCGTCGACGCGGAGTGCGCTCGATGCGGGCGAGCCGACCGGCTCCCGCGCCTCCCACGATACGTTCGCGCCACCCCCCGGGCAACGGATGCCGCAGGCGCCGGCGGCCGGCCGCTCAGAACCGGATGACCTGCCGGATCGCCGCGCCGGTGGCGAGCGTGTCCATCGCCTCGTTGACCTCGTCGAGTGCGATGTGCGACGAGATCAGCGCCTCGACGGGCAGGCGACCCCGCCGCCACAGCTCGGCGTACCCCGGGATGTCCCGCGACGGCACGGCCGACCCGAGGTAGCTGCCCACGATCGTGCGCGCCTCGGCGGTGACGGTGAGCGGCGAGAGCTCCACCCGCGCGGCCGGCGACGGCAGGCCGACGGTCACGGTGCGGCCGCCGGGTGCGGTGAGCGCGAACGCGGTGATGCCGTAGTAGAAGCAG
>NZ_WJSP02000733.1 GCF_009720255.1 Agromyces humi
TGCTCGCGGCGGCGTCGCAGCACGCGGCATCCGTCGGCATGACCGGCCGGCTCTGCCTCCGCGAGGAGCAGGTCGCCGTGGTGAACGCGGCGCTCAGCCCGTCGGCGACCGAGCTGTCGTGGGCGATGGACGTGCTCGAGACGCTCGAGCACTGCGGCATCCGCGACGGCAGCGACCTGCCACGGATCGCCCGAGCCCAGGCCCTGCTCGACGCGGCCGCGACGTTCGGGCTGGATCTCACGCGGCGTGACGCGATGGAATCCGACTACACGGGCTGACCCGCCGCGCGACATCCGCGGGCACGGCCGCGACCGGAGGCGACCATGGGCGGGCAGGCCGCGCAGAGTCTGCCAGAACCCCGTCGGTACAGACGATCGGGTCGCCTGTACGGCGCCGCGAAGAGCGCGCCGTGACGACCTCGGACAGAGCGAGCCGAATGACACCGAGCGCTGATCATGTGCCGTTTCGGGTGCCGATTGCGAGGTCCCCGGAACGCCGCGACGCGCGCAGCAGAAGCCCTGTTCGAGGTCGCCTGAAAGGCGTGAAGTGCGGTCACCTTAACCGCCGGCTGCCCCCGCGTCTACCCCCGCCATCGGAAAGTAGGGATCCCGAGAGCGCGACATAGCGTGGGCGGACCCGAGAGGCTGCACCGACGTTCTTACCCGATCACGTGTTCGTGATGCTGCCTTGGT
>NZ_WJSP02000734.1 GCF_009720255.1 Agromyces humi
AGATCATAGGTCGCGCCGTTCAGCGCCTCCGAGCGGATCCGCGGCACCCTCATGCTCCGAGCCAAGCGAGCTCCTCGGGATTCCACCGATCGCCATCGCGGCCGACACCGAGCACCCCGAGGCGGGTGGCCGACGAAGGACGAGCTGCGCGCGTACCAGCACCGCTTCACGACACGTCGACGTCGGCCTCCGTGCGCGCAGCTGAACGCCGAGCTCCGCAATATACGACGGCTCGTCCAGAGCGGCCGGAGGAGGGACCCCGTCGAGGGCGTCGAGGGCGTCGAGCGAGACGGGCGGCTGGACGCTGCGGGCGCAGCAGAACGACGGCCCGCGGCCCCGTGTCGAGCCGCGCGCCGTTCCCCCGAAAGCCGCTGGTCTGTTTCCCGCATGCGGGGTCGAGGGTAGCAAACGCACCTGCGAGGTGCATCCGGAGCCCGGAGCGGGGCCGGTCCGGAACCGCGGCATACCCTTGACGCATGCCATTCGAGCTCGGCGCGCTGCGACGCCACCCCGACGTCGAGGGGCGCGGGCTCGAGGCGTCGGATGCCGCCGACCGGCTCATCCTCGATGAGGCGGCGGCGCTCACCGACGGCCTCGGCGACGGCGAAGTGGTCGTGCTCGACGATGCCTACGGCGCGCTGGCGCTCGGATCCGCCGCGGCCGGCGCTCGAGGCATCCGGGTGCACCAGG
>NZ_WJSP02000735.1 GCF_009720255.1 Agromyces humi
AGGGCGGCGCGGCCGCGCACTGGCCGCGCCAGGTCGCCTGGCTCGCCGAGCGGCTGGGTTGAGCGCCATGAGCCGCGGGACGCTCGCGATCGACGCCGGGCAGTCGGGCATCAAGGTGCGGCACGCGGATGCCTCGGGCGTCAGCGAGTGGGCCGGGCCCGGCATCCGCACCGACCTGCCCCTGCTCCCGCAACTGGTGCAGGTCGTCGACCAGGCCGCCGAGGCGGGCCACGCGTTCGACGAGGTCGGATTCGGGGTCTCGGGCCTCACGTCGGAGGAGTCCGACGCCGGCTACCTCCTCGCATCCGCGTCGCAGCACGGGGTGCGTGCCGTGCGGCTCGCCCACGACTCGATCACCGCGTACCTCGGCGCGCTCGGCGACGAGCGGGGCGCGGTCGTGGCATCCGGAACCGGCGTCGTCACCCTTGCCGTCGGACGCAGCGACATCGCCCGCGTCGACGGCTGGGGCTACCTCATGGGCGACGCGGGCAGTGGATACTGGCTCGGGCGGGCGGCGCTGGACGCCGTCATGCGGGCGCACGACGGCCGCGGTGCGACCACCGCCCTGACCGAGGTCGTGCTGGCGGCGTTTCCGGGTTTGGCTGAGCGCCGGTGTGCAGCGGTTGCATGCGGTGTACGCGGGGAGGTTCTCGACGGTGGTGCGGTCCATCATGACCGGCATCTCGAGG
>NZ_WJSP02000736.1 GCF_009720255.1 Agromyces humi
GCGGTTCCGCCACGAGCACCGCCGCGGGCCCCGCCTCAACGGCCAGCGCAGCGGCATCCCACCACTCGGTCGAGCCGTCGACGACGACGATGGCGCCCGCCGCGCGTCTGACGCGCTCCGCGCTGCGTGGAAGGCCGCCGACGGCCACGACGTACTCGGGCAGGTCGACGACGACTCCGATGCGCTCGCTCACGTGGGGTCTCCCTCGCGGATCGCCGCAGCCGCCGCATCGGCGAGGTCGATCGCGAACAGCGCATCGTCGAGCACCTCGTGGTACTCCATGGTGGCGCTTCCGTCGAGGAGCGCAGCGAGCGCCCGCCATTCGCGCACGTAGCCGTCCTCGTCCTCCCGCCGGTACGTCGTCATGCGGAGATCGCCGACACGGACCCGCACCGTCGCGCTGCCCGCGTGCACGAACGACGGCGGGAACTCGACGTCGACGCGGTCGGTCACCGTGCCGATCGTGAGCCGCCAGACCGGGTCGGGTCCGCCGGGCAGCATGACCGCCGTCAGCAGCACCCGCACGCCGCTGGCGCGGAACGCCACCGTGTAGCCGATCGGCGGCACGGCCGCCGCGAAGTCGACGCCCTCGAAGTCGGGCGCGAGGTCGCGGATCGCGGGCAGGTCGTGCACCGCGAGCCCGAGCACGAGCTGGCGCACCACGTCGGCAGCGACGGCCG
>NZ_WJSP02000737.1 GCF_009720255.1 Agromyces humi
GGGGGCCGGCTGCGTGTAGCGCAGCGTGGCGATGCCGCCGGCGGTGCGAGTCGTGCGCCAGACCCCGCCACTCGGGTCGCGCTGGTAGGTCGGGTCGGCCGGACCGCGGCGCAGCGGGGAGATGGTCTGGAGCAGGTCGGTCGGATGCCGCGGGCTCCAGGTCAGCTCGTGCTCGGCGATCACGGGTCCAGTGTGCACCACGCACCTGACAGCGCGGCATCCGTCGCCGGTAGTCGCCCCGGCGGCACCTGTCAACGCATTTCCGCGCCGTCGATGCCGGTGATTGGCTGTGCGCATGCGTGAACTGTGGCTGGCGAGGCACGCCGAGAGCGTCGGCAACGTCGCCGCGACCCGTGCGGAGGTCGAGGGCCTCGAGGTGATCCCCCTCGACGTGCGCGATGCCGACGTGGACCTGTCGCCGACGGGCGTCGAACAGGCGCGTGCCCTCGGCGACTGGCTTCGGCCGCGGGTCGCCGGCTTCGACTCCCTCTGGAGCTCGCCGTACGCCCGCGCGCGACGCACGCTGGCCATCGCACTCGGTGAAGAACTCGGCGAAGAGCGCGGCGAGCGGGTGGTCCTCGCCGACGAACGCCTGCGCGATCGCGAGCTCGGCGTGCTCGACCTCCTCACGCACACCGGCGTCGCGGCGCGGTTCCCGGGCGAGGTCGCACGCCGG
>NZ_WJSP02000738.1 GCF_009720255.1 Agromyces humi
GCCCCGCCTCGTCGGCCGGCACGGACTCGCTGGGGATGCCGACGGTGGCGAGCGCGGCGCGCACGTCGTCGTGGGCGGGGTTGTGGCCGTGGTCGACGAGACCGACCTGGTCGAGGATGGCCGTGCCCGTCTCGGCCTCGAGCTCGCGCCAGGCGAGCTGCGACTCGAGGAGCATGGCGACGTGGGTGGGCTCGGCGTAGGCGAGGTTGAAGTTGCGCGAGGCACCGTGCGACGCGCCGTGCCGGTGGCCGGGGGCGAAGCGCTCGAGCAGGGTGACCTGGCGGCCGCGACGCGCGAGGTTCCATGCGGCGGACGAGCCCATCGCTCCCCCGCCGATGACGACGACGTCGGTGTCGAGCGCCCTCATGAGGCGATGCCGAGCTCGTCGGCGCGCTGCCGCGACGGGGACGACGGCGCCACGTCGATCGTGAACGCGAGCAGGCGGAACGTGCGGCCGCCGTCGACGATCTCGCGCTCGCGGTCGTGCAGGCGGGAGAACCCGAGCTTCGCGTAGAGGGCGTGCGCTCCGACCATCTGCGGGCCGCTGTTCATCACGACCCGGTCGAGGCCGCGCAGCCGCGCGAGCTCGATCACGTGGCGGGTGAGGAGTGCGCCGACCCCGCGTCCACGCGCCGACGGGTCGACCGCGAGCAGGCGGAAGTCGAGCTCGC
>NZ_WJSP02000739.1 GCF_009720255.1 Agromyces humi
CTGGACGCCCGCCGTCGACGCCGCCGACACGGCGGCCCGTGACGGTGCGGATGCCGCAGCGGTGCTGGCCGCAGCCGCCGACGCCGCGGAGGCCGGCGCCGTGGCGACGGAGCCGCTCGTCGCCCGCAAGGGACGAGCGAGCTACCTGGGGGAGCGCTCCGCCGGTCACCGCGACCCGGGAGCGCAGTCCACGGCGCTGCTCCTGCGAGCTGCAGCCGACACTGCGTCGACGGCTGCGGGAGCCTGAGGTGGCGACACCCGGCAAGGTCGGCGTGGTGTTCGTCTCGCATTCCGCGCGCATCGCCGAGGGCCTCGTCGAGCTGGCGGGCCAGATGGCGCCGACATCGACGCTCGTGCCGGCGGGCGGCACCGACGACGGGCGCATCGGCACGAGCTTCGACCTCGTGAGCGCGGGCATCGCCGAAGCGGATGCCGGTGTCGGCGTGGTCGTGCTGTGCGACCTCGGATCGGCGATCCTCACGGCCGAGACGGCGCTCGACTTCCTCGATGACGACGTGCGCGCCCGCGTGCGGATCGTCGACGCGCCGCTCGTCGAGGGCGGGGTGGCAGCCGCCGTCGCCGCCGAAGCGTGCGACCCCCTCGATCAGGTGGTCTCGGCTGCGGAGTCCGCGCGGGGCGGAACGTCAATCGGTGCCGGCGACGATCCGGC
>NZ_WJSP02000074.1 GCF_009720255.1 Agromyces humi
GCCCTGGTCACCGACCTGATGGGCCGCCAACAGGTCCAGGGGCTGGCCGGCTACCACCTCAGTCTGCTCACCGCGGTGCTCGCCATCGGCGATCACCTGCCCAACGAATCCGAACAGGAACGCGCCGTCCACGCTGCTCAACCTGGTTGGCAATCAGGTGGCGAGTGTAAGTGCACAGCATCGACCTCGCCCGCCTGCCGGGCACCTGGTTCGCGGTGACCGCGCCGGCACCCGTGCTGCCGATCGCCCAGGCCCTCGTCGTCGAGATGGGGGGTGAGCCGTTCGTCGTCGCCGAGCGCGACCGGGCCGCCTACGCGGAGGCGATCGACACGGCCGTGTCCTTCTCGACCGCGATCGTCGACCAGGCGAGCGGCCTGCTCGACGGCATCGGGGTGGGCCGGCCGGGCGCGGTGCTCGCACAGCTCGTCCGCAGCTCCGTCGAGAACGCGCTCGCCAGGCATGACGCCGGACCGCTCGTCGACGGGGCGGGTACGATCGACGAGGTCGACACGGATCGGCCGCTGGGAGGTGGCGAGTGACCGAGGTCGATTCGGGCACGCGCACGGTGCCGACCATCGCGGAGCTCAGGGCCCTGCTCGACGAGCGACGCTCGGCCGGGGCATCCGTCGCCCTCGTCCCCACCATGGGCGCGCTGCACGACGGCCATCTCGCCCTGGTGCGCCGGGCACGCGAGCTCGCCGACGTGGTCGTGGTGTCGATCTTCGTGAACCCGCTGCAGTTCGGCCCGGGTGAAGACCTGGAGCGCTACCCCCGCACGCTCGACGCCGATGTCGCGGCCCTCGCAGGCCTCGGCGTCGACGTGGTGTTCGCGCCGTCGGTCGACGAGATGTACCCGCGCGGGCGTGACGCCGGCACGACGGTGCACGCCGGGCCGATCGGGGAACGCTACGAGGGCGCGTCCCGCCCCGGGCATTTCAACGGCATGCTCACGGTGGTGGCCAAGCTGTTCGGCATCGCGCAGCCCGACGTCGCCCTCTTCGGGCAGAAGGACGCCCAGCAGGTGCACCTCGTCTCCCGCATGGTCGCCGACCTCGACCTGCCGTTGCGCATCGAGACGGTGCCCACGGTGCGCGAGTCCGACGGCCTGGCGCTCTCTAGCCGCAACCGCTACCTCGGCGAGGCGGAGCGGCGGGCCGCGCTCGTGCTCGCCGAGTCGCTGCGGGCGGCGGAGGCCGCGGCCGGCGAGGGCCCCTCCGAACTGCTCGCCGAGGGGGTCGCCGCCTTCGGCGACCACGACGGGGTCAGCCTCGACTACTTCGTCGTGGTCGACCCCGACACGTTCCTGCCCGTGTCCGAGGACTTCCGGGGCCGTGCCCTCGTGCTCGTCGCGGGGCTGGTCGGCTCGACCCGCCTCATCGACAACGCGTTCGTCGAGGTCGGTTCCGACGGCTGAGGCCTGAGGCCCCGCTCCGCGACATCCGCTCAGGTGCGCCCAAGTAGGCTGGTGCACGCACGATTCCGCCGACCGAGAGTGAACGATGGCCCAGACCCAGACGGATGCCACGACCGAGCCCACTGCCCCCGGGACCGGCGCCGACGAGATCAGCGCCGACGAGATCTCGGAGCAGAAGGCCGTGCGCCTCGCCAAGCGCGAGCGGCTGATCGCGGCATCCGACGACCTCGGCCTGGGCGCCTACCCGGTGCGCCTGCCGATCACGGCCACCATCCCCGAGGTGCGCGATCGCTTCGTGGGCCTCGGCGTCGACGAGGCGAGCGGCGAGCACGTCGGCCTCGCGGGCCGCGTCGTGTTCTCGCGCAACACGGGCAAGCTGTGCTTCGCGACGCTGCAGTCGGGCGACGGCAGCCGCATCCAGGCGATGGTCTCGCTCGCCGAGGTGGGCGAGGAGTCGCTCGCCGAGTGGAAGGAGCTCGTCGACCTCGGCGACCACGTCTTCGTCGAGGGAGAGGTGATCACGAGCCGCCGCGGCGAGCTGTCGATCATGGTGAGCGGGTGGCGCATCGCATCGAAGGCGATCCTGCCGCTGCCGAACCTGCACAACGAGCTGTCCGAGGAGACGCGCGTGCGCAGCCGTTACCTCGACCTCATCGCGCGTGAGCAGGCCCGCCGCAACGTCATCGACCGCGCCAAGGTCAACGCGAGCCTGCGCCGCACCTTCGACGCACTGAGCTTCATCGAGGTCGAGACCCCGATGCTGCAGGTCATGCACGGCGGCGCCTCCGCGCGTCCGTTCGTGACCCGCTCCAACGCGTTCGACACCGAGCTCTACCTGCGCATCGCGCCCGAGCTCTACCTCAAGCGCGCCGTGGTGGGCGGCATCGAGCGGGTGTACGAGATCAACCGCAACTTCCGCAACGAGGGCGCCGACTCCACGCACAGCCCCGAGTTCGCGATGCTCGAGGCGTACGAGGCCTACGGCGACTACACCACGATGGCCGACCTCACCCAGAAGCTGATCCAGGATGCCGCGATCGCCACGAGCGGCTCGCACGTCGTGACCTGGGCCGACGGCACGGAGTTCGACCTCGGCGGCGAGTGGGACCGCATCTCCATGTACGGCACGCTGTCGGATGCCGTGGGGGAGCAGATCACCGCTGAGACGCCGATCGAGCGGCTGAAGGAGCTCGCCGACGCCGAGGGCATCGAGATCGACCACCCGCTGCCCGGCAAGTTCGTCGAGGAGCTCTGGGAGCACCACGTCAAGGGCTCGCTGCACCGCCCCACGTTCGTGATGGACTTCCCGCTCGACACGTCGCCCCTCGTGCGCGCGCACCGGTCGACGCCGGGCGTCGTCGAGAAGTGGGACCTCTACGTGCGCGGCTTCGAGCTCGCCACGGGCTACTCCGAGCTCGTCGACCCGGTCGTGCAGCGCGAGCGCTTCGTCGAGCAGGCGAAGCTCGCCGCGGGCGGCGACCCCGAGGCGATGCGCCTCGACGAGGAGTTCCTGCGCGCGCTCGAGTTCGGCATGCCCCCGTCGGGCGGCATGGGCATGGGCATCGACCGCCTGCTCATGGCGCTCACCGGCCTCGGCATCCGCGAGACGATCCTCTTCCCCCTGGTCAAGTGAGCCGTTCCCCCTGGTCAAGTGAGCAGACCTTCCCACGAATGAGCGGATGCCGCGAATGAACGACTACCTTCCGAAGCGCGAGCTCGAGCCCGACCCCGACCCGAAGCGCCCGTCCAACACGCGCCTCGCGATCTGGATCATCGTGGGCGCGATCGGCCTGTACCTCGTCGGTTCGGGCATCTGGGGCATCGTCACCGGCGGCTGACGCCGAAACCCGGCCGAACCCGTATCCTTGAGGGGCTATGAACGAATTCTGGGCGAACGCGATCTGGTCGGTCGCGCCGACCGTGCTCATCGGACTGATCTTCTGGTTCGTGATGCGCGCGATCATCCGCGCCGACCGCAGTGAGCGCAAGGCGTACGCCCGCATCGAGGCGGAAGAGCGAGCCAAGCTCGGGCGCGAACACCCCGCCGGATGACGATCGACATCACGACGTCGCAGGTCACTGCGCTCGTCGCTGCCGCGGTCGTCGTCATCGACCTCATCATCCGCGTGATCGCGGTGATCGTCGTGCCCCGCAACCGTCGGCCGACGGCGGGCATGGCGTGGCTGCTCGCGATCTTCTTCATCCCGATCCTCGGCATCCTCGTGTTCTGGCTGATCGGCAATCCGAAGCTTCCCAAGCACCGCCGTGAGAAGCAGGCCGAGGTCGATGAGTTCATCCGCGAGTCGACCCACGGCGTCGAACGCGTCAGCGACAGCACCACGTGGCCGCGCTGGTTCGACGGCGTCGTGCGCCTCAACCGCACGCTCGGCGCGATGCCCCTCATCGGCTCGAACAGCGCGAGCCTGATCGGCGACTACCAGGGCTCGCTCGACGCGATGACCGAGGCGATCGACGGCGCCCAGCGCTACGTGCACGTCGAGTTCTACATCTTCGCGTACGACCGCACCACGGCCGCGCTGTTCGACGCGCTCGGCGCCGCCGTCGCGAGGGGCGTCGAGGTGCGGGTACTGCTCGACCACATCGCGTCGCTGCGCGTGAAGGGCTACCGCAAGACGCTGAAGCGCCTCGACCGCATGGGCGTGCGCTGGCAGCTGATGCTGCCCGTGCAGCCGTTGAAGGGCCGCTACCAGCGCCCCGATCTGCGCAACCACCGCAAGATCCTCGTCGTGGACGGCGAGGTGGGGTTCATGGGCTCGCAGAACATCATCGACCGCTCCTACAACAAGCGGTCGAACCTCCGTCGCGGCCTGAAGTGGAAGGAGCTGGTCGCCCGGGTCGAGGGCCCGATCGTGTCGGGACTCGAGGCGATCTTCTCCACCGACTGGTACCTCGAGACCGGCGAGGCGCCGATGCGCGAGATCGTGCCGCTCGGGCAGGAGAGCGAGGCGCAGGACCTCGACTGCCAGGTCGTGCCGAGCGGTCCCGGCTACAACAACGAGAACAACCTCAAGCTGTTCCTGGCCCTCATGTACGCCGCCCAGGAGCGCATCATCCTCACCAGCCCGTACTTCGTGCCCGACGAGGCGATGCTCCGGGCGATCAGCGGCGCGACCCAGCGCGGCGTGCACGTCGAGCTCTTCGTCTCGGAGATCGGCGACCAGGCGCTCGTCTACCACGCCCAGCGGTCGTACTACGAGGCGCTCCTGCGCGCCGGCGTGAAGATCTGGCTCTACCGGTCGCCGTACATCCTGCACTCGAAGCACTTCACGATCGATGAGGACGTGGCCGTGATCGGGTCGAGCAACATGGACATCCGTTCCTTCGAGCTCAACATGGAGATCTCGATGCTCGTGCGCGGTGCGTCGTTCGTGCGCGAGATGCGCGCGGTCGAGGACGGCTACCGGCAGAACAGCCGCGAGCTCACGCTCGACGAGTGGCTGACCCAGCCGTTGCGGTCGACGATCCTCGACAACCTCGCGCGCCTCACCTCGGCGCTGCAGTAGACGGGGCGGTGGAAGCCCCGCCGCGTCAGCGCCGGGGCTTCAGCCGCACGGTGGGCAGCTCGGGCGCGGGGAGTGGGTCGCCGTCGAACCCGTCGACGACGCCGAAGCGCCCGTCGGGGTTGTCGCGGCCGATGACGTCGGCCTGCCACTCGCGCCGGAACTCCACGATCTCGTCATGGCTGCGGCCGATGAAGTTCCACCACATCACGAGCTCCTCGCCGAACGGCACCCCGCCGAGCAGCACGACCCGGACCGGCTCCGCCCCGGCCGCGAGCACGAGCCGACGCCGACCGGGCTCGACATAGGCGAGCTCCGACCAGGCGACCTCGGTCGCGGCATCCGCGCCGTCGATCTCGATCGACACCGGACCGGCGTCGACGAGCACGCCGTGCTCGAAGGCGGGGTCGAGGTCGAGCTCGGCACGGCCGCCCGCGGGCAGGTCCACCTGCGCGCCGAGCAGGGGCGAGAACACGGTCACGTCGGCGTCGGCGCCGGCGAGCGTGCCGACGAACACCCGCACGGTGGCGTCGCCCACTGCGACGGGCGCGGTCTCGGCGTGCTCGAAGAACGGCCCGATGTGCCGGGATGCGTCGGGGAGGGCCACCCACAGCTGCACGCCGTGCAGGCGGGTCGTTCCGGGCGTGGAGACCTCGGAGTGGGAGATGCCGCGACCCGCCGTCATGAGGTTGACGGCGCCAGGACGCACGAGCTCGTGGCTGCCTGCGCTGTCGCGGTGCTCGATCTCGCCCTCGAACAGCCAGCTCACCGTCTGCAACCCCGTGTGCGGGTGCGGCGGCACGACCATGCCACCCGACCCGGCCACGTCGTCGGGACCGTAGTGATCGGCGAAGCACCACGCGCCGATGGTCGTGCGTCCCCGCTGCGGAAGCGTGCGCCGCACGTGCATGGCCCGGGGGCCGCCGAGCGGGACATCGCGCGGCGCGAGCACCTGCACGACCGGGCCGGTCGGCGCGTCGGGCGGGCACAGGAGCTCGACCGGATCGCGTTCGAGGTTGCTCATGTCGGCATGCTACCCGCGCCGCAGGACACCGGTGCGGGATGCGCGCAGCGCTGGCGCGCAACTCGCGCCGGAGCCCTCGCTTTGCCGCCGCCGCCCGCTAGCATGGCGGCATGGCTCCCTCCGTGCGTCTCCGTCGCGTCGGCTTCGCCGCCGTCGCGCTCGCGTCCGTGTTCCTGCTCTCCGCCTGCAACCCGTCGGGCAACGCCGCCGAGGACTTCTCCGGCCTGCCCGTGGCCGAGGAGGCCGAGCCGATCGACGTCGATCCCGAGGCGGGCGGCGAGGTCGACGACGCCTCCGAGGAGGAGGTCGAGGGTCCCGAGTGGGACAGTGACAGCGGGGAGCCCCAGGTCGCGTGGTGGGAGCAGGGCGGCCAGATCGCCATGGTCGTCTTCGGCAGCTCGACCTGCCCGACCGTCGGCCAGCAGATCCGCACGCTCGAGAAGGCCGGCGAGGGCAACCGCGTCGCCATCGACCTCGTGCAGCGCCCCGAGACCGAGATCTGCACGCAAGACCTGGTGCCGCACACGACGGTATTCTGGACGCCGACCGACGTCACCACCACGGAGCCCCTCGTGGTGGAGGTGGCCGGCAACGAGCTGACCATCCCCATCAAGTAACCGAGCGGCTCACGGAGTCGACCCGCTCACAGACTCGACCGGCTCACGTTGTCGATCGGCGCAGCACCAGCAGGTCGCCGATCTCGCAGCCGAGCACCTCGCAGATCGCCTGCAGCGTCGAGAATCGGATGGCGCGGGCGCGGTCGTTCTTCAGCACGCTCAGGTTCACCACGCTGACGCCGACCCGGTCGCTCAGTCCCTTCAGCGTCATGCCGCGCCGTTCGAGCAGCTCGTCGAGGCGGCAGTGCACGTCGGAGGCGTCGCCGGGCTCCGCCGGGGCCATCAGACGAGGCCCTCGGTGTCGCGCTGCAGGCGCTCGCCGACCTGGAAGGCCGCGCCGACCACGCCGAGTGCCATGATCCCCCAGAAGGCGACCCAGTCGGTCGAGAAGAGCACCCCGTCGTAGCCGTACTCGCTGACCGCCGACAGCGCTCCGTTGACTCCCATCGTCGTGAAGAGCCCGCCGAGGATCCAGCCGACGAGGAGGGTGAAGGTCGCCCACCAGATGACGCGCACGTTGGCCCTGCTGAACGCGCGGCCCCGCCCGACGTTCCAGGCGAAGGCGGCGAGCAGCGCGATCACCACGACCGTCGCGAGGCCGGCCACGATGGGCTGGGCGACGAGTGCGAACTGGGTGGCGGCCGCGGGATGCGGCACCGTGACGACCGCCTGGGTGACCTCGACCTGCACCGGTGCGCCGTCGGGACCGATGGGCAGGGGCGCGGTCTCGTCCATGAACGGCACCAGCACCGGCACGTCCGCTCCCGGCAGCACCTCGAGCAGCCTGGCGACCGCGGCCCAGCCCGTGGCGACGATGCCGAGCATCGCGAGCCCGATGGTGAGGAACATGCCGACCTGGTCGCTGCGGCGCAGCGCCGTCGGCAGGGTGGTGAGCGACATCCGGGACTCCATATCGATCTTCGATAACAACGAATATCGATATGTTAGGTGCCGACCCGGAGCTGGTCAAGCGGTGCGCCCACGGCGAACAGCCGCCCACGCGGCATCCGGAGTGTTTACGCTCGATGTATCGACGCCCCCGAATCCAGCCGGCGCCGGTGAGGAGTTGAGGATGTTCGAGAGATTCACCGACCGAGCCCGTCGTGTCGTCGTCTTGGCCCAAGAAGAGGCCAAGATGCTGAACCACAACTACATCGGCACCGAGCACATTCTGCTCGGTCTCATCCACGAGGGTGAGGGCGTTGCCGCCAAGGCGCTCGAGTCGCTCGGGATCTCGCTCGACGCGGTGCGCGAGCAGGTGCAGGACATCATCGGCCAGGGTCAGCAGCAGCCGACGGGGCACATCCCGTTCACGCCCCGCGCGAAGAAGGTCCTCGAGCTCTCGCTCCGCGAGGCGCTCCAGCTCGGCCACAACTACATCGGCACCGAGCACATCCTGCTCGGGCTGATCCGTGAGGGCGAGGGCGTCGCCGCCCAGGTCCTCGTCAAGCTCGGCGCCGATCTCAACCGCGTGCGCCAGCAGGTCATCCAGTTGCTCTCCGGTTACCAGGGGAAGGAGCAGGTGCAGGTGGGGGCGAACGACCAGCAGCAGCCGCAGGGCGGCTCGCAGATTCTCGACCAGTTCGGGCGCAACCTCACGCAGGCCGCGCGCGAGTCGAAGCTCGACCCCGTGATCGGGCGCGAGAAGGAGATCGAGCGGGTCATGCAGATCCTCTCGCGTCGATCCAAGAACAACCCCGTGCTCATCGGCGAGCCCGGCGTCGGCAAGACCGCCGTCGTCGAGGGCCTCGCGCAGGCCATCGTGAAGAACGAGGTCCCCGAGACGCTGAAGGACAAGCAGCTCTACTCGCTCGACCTCGGCTCGCTCATCGCAGGTTCCCGCTACCGCGGCGACTTCGAGGAGCGCCTGAAGAAGGTCACGAAGGAGATCCGCACCCGCGGCGACATCATCGTCTTCATCGACGAGATCCACACCCTCGTGGGTGCGGGCGCCGCCGAGGGCGCGATCGACGCCGCGTCGATCCTCAAGCCGCTCCTCGCGCGCGGTGAGCTGCAGACCATCGGCGCCACCACGCTCGACGAGTACCGCAAGCACTTCGAGAAGGACGCCGCGCTCGAGCGCCGCTTCCAGCCCATCCAGGTGCAGGAGCCCTCGCTGCCCCACGCGATCAACATCCTCAAGGGGCTGCGCGACCGCTACGAGGCGCACCACAAGGTGTCCATCACCGACGGCGCCATCGTGGCGGCCGCGAACCTCGCCGACCGCTACATCAGCGACCGGTTCCTCCCCGACAAGGCGATCGACCTGATCGACGAGGCCGGCGCGCGCCTCCGTCTCTCGATCCTCTCGTCGCCGCCCGAGCTGCGCGAATTCGACGAGAAGATCGCCGTCGTGCGCGCCGCCAAGGAGACCGCGATCGAGGAGCAGGACTTCGAGAAGGCCGCGTCCCTGCGCGACGAGGAGAAGAACCTGCTCGGCGAGCGCCTCCGGCTCGAGAAGCAGTGGAAGTCGGGCGACGTCAAGACCACCGCGGTCGTCGACGAGGGCCTGATCGCCGAGGTGCTCGCCCAGGCCACCGGCATCCCCGTCTTCAAGCTCACCGAAGAGGAGTCGTCGCGACTCGTCTTCATGGAGAAGGCGCTGCACGAGCGCGTCATCGGCCAGGAGGAGGCGATCTCCGCACTGTCGAAGACCATCCGCCGCACCCGCGCCGGACTGAAGGACCCCAAGCGTCCCTCGGGCTCGTTCATCTTCGCCGGGCCGACCGGCGTCGGCAAGACCGAGCTCGCCAAGGCGCTCGCCGAGTTCCTGTTCGACGACGAGGCGGCGATGATCTCGCTCGACATGTCGGAGTACGGCGAGAAGCACACCGTCTCGCGACTGTTCGGCGCCCCTCCCGGGTTCGTCGGCTTCGAGGAGGGCGGCCAGCTCACCGAGAAGGTGCGGCGCAAGCCGTTCAGCGTCGTGCTCTTCGACGAGATCGAGAAGGCGCACCCCGACATCTTCAACTCGCTCCTGCAGATCCTGGAGGAGGGTCGTCTCACCGACGGCCAGGGTCGGGTGGTCGACTTCAAGAACACCGTGATCATCATGACGACGAACCTCGGCACGAAGGACATCTCGAGCGGCCCCGTGGGCTTCCAGCTCGAGGGTGACACCCGCACCGGGTACGACCTCATGAGCGGCAAGGTGAAGGAGGAGCTGAAGAAGCACTTCAAGCCCGAGTTCCTCAACCGCGTCGACGAGATCATCGTGTTCCCGCAGCTGTCGAAGCCCGAGCTCCTGCAGATCGTCGACCTGTTCCTCAAGCGGCTCAGCGAGCGCCTGCTCGACCGCGACATGACCGTCGAGCTCACGGTGCCCGCCAAGGAGCGGCTGATCGAGGTGGGCTTCGACCCCGCCCTCGGCGCCCGTCCGTTGCGCCGAGCGGTGCAGCGCGAGATCGAGGACCGCCTGTCGGAGAAGATCCTGCACGGCGAGCTCAACTCGGGCGACCACGTGCACGTCGACTTCCGCGACGGCGAGTTCGTGTTCACGACGTCGCAGCGGGCCTTGCCCGTCGGCGTGGGCGTGAACACGGGCGCCGCGATCGGCACCGGGCCAGTGAGCCCCGACCTCGCGGCGGCGGCGGGCGAGTAGCCCACCACGCACGGTTCGAAGAGCGGATGCCACGCGGCATCCGCTCTTCGCCGTTTCCGGTGGCTGCGCGGGTCGACCGAGTCGGTTCGTGGCGACCGCCGCGCCGCCCGTCTCCAGGCGCGGATAGCATGACGTGATGACCGACTTCACGGTGCGCCGCGCGCGCACGAGCGACGTGCCGAAGATCATCGCACTCGTGGAGCCGCTCGTGTCCCGACGCATCCTGCTCGGCAAGGAGCGCGTCGACCTCTACGGCTCGGTGCAGGAGTTCCGCGTCGCGGAGGCCGCCGACGGCGAGGTCATCGGCGCCGGAGCGCTGCACGTCATGTGGGAGGACCTCGGCGAGGTGCGCACGCTCGCCGTCGACGACGCGTGGCTCGGCCGAGGGGTCGGCCATGCCCTGCTCGAGACCCTGGAGGCGGAGGCTCGCGACCTCGGCCTGAGCCGCCTGTTCTGCCTCACCTTCGAGGTGGGGTTCTTCGGTCGCCACGGATTCGAGGACATGGGCGACGAGACCGTGGACCCGGCCGTGTACGCCGAGCTCGTGCGCTCGCACGACGAGGGCGTCGCGGAGTTCCTCGACCTCGCCCGCGTGAAGCAGAACACCCTCGGCAACACGCGCATGCTGAAACGGCTCTGACCGGGCATCCGGCACGCCGGGCGACTGCCGGGACGAATGGCTTCGCGGTCGTACCCTGAGGGCATGTCGACGAATCCCGCACCGGCACGGCGGCAGTCGCCGCAGGTGTACCGACGTCGTCGGCTCCTCGTGCTCCTCGGACTCGTCGCCGTGATCATCGCGATCGTGCTCGTGATCGTGCGGCCGGGTTCGAGCCAGGGCGATGAACCGGATGCCGCCGCCGGCGCCGCGCCATCGGCCACGCCTGACGCGTCCGACGAGCCCACCGCGCCGCCGACCGTGATCCCGACCGAGGCGACGGAGGTCGACGGCGACGCCTGCACCGCGAAGAACGTGACGGTCGAGGCCGTCACCGACAAGACGGTGTACGAGGCCGGCGAGCAGCCGCAGCTGTCGGTGACGATCACGAACACGGGCAAGAACGTGTGCGTGCTGAACGCCGGCACGAACGCCCAGGTGTTCACGGTCAAGAGCGGTGAGGAGCTCTACTGGCAGTCGACGGACTGCCAGGTCGACCCGATCGACGCAGAGGTGTCGCTGACGCCCGGCACGCCGATCTCGTCGAGCGTGCCGATCGTCTGGGACCGTACCCGGTCGAGCGCCGAGACCTGCGAGGGCCCGCGCGAGGCCGTGCCCGCCGGCGGCGCCTCGTACCACCTCGAAGTGACCGTCGACGGCATCGCGTCGGAGACGTCGAAGCAGTTCCAGCTGTACTGAGCAGGCCGAGAAGTGTCCCCCGAAAAGCCGACACTGGAACGTCTCAGGCCCTTGTAGGGTGAGCCGCAGTTCGAGTGACTGGGCTCATTGCGCTTGGACAGCCTTCACCCACCGGCGATCGTCGGTGGGTGAAGGCGATCTCACCCTCGCGGCGCACCCTCGGGTGGGGGCTCCTCTCTCGACGCCCGAACGTCGCCGGAGTAGAATTCGCCTGCGTGCTTGGCCCGGACCCCGCTGAGTGATCGTGATGCCTGTCGTCTCCTCGACGCCGCCCGTGCCATGCCGGGTGATTCGTTTCGAGGGCAGGGATGCAGCATGGGACGGTTCGTGTACGACCGCGATGCCGCGGTCGAGATGGATGATCGGACACTGGCGCACCTCCAGGTGGTCATGATCAACAAGCTCCGGAGGCAGGAGAGCTTCGCGCTCACCCTCCGCGACGATCAGCGCACGCTGAGCGTCTGGGTCTGTCCGCAGACCGCCGTGCAGTTCGTCTACTCGGGCAACCGATTGCCGGCGCTCAACCGCCAGTGGATCGAGGAACTCGCCGTGTCGGCGAACTCCCTGGGCGGACTCAGGTTGCTCCCGGAGCCGTCGGCCGTCGCTCACCACGAACTCCCGCCGCCCCCGGTGGTCGAGCAGGCGGCCGTCACCTGATGAGGTCTTCACAGCGGACTCACCGCATACGGGGGAGGAACCGCCCTAAGCTGTGCTCGCAGCCGGAATCGTGAGGGTCCGAGGCGCGTCGACGAAGACGAAGGCGGCCCCGTCGACCCCACGATGCCCGGCTGCGGGCACGCGCGATCGCTACGCTTGGGGGCATGGCCCAGCGCAAGAAGTCCGGCAAGTCGGGCGAGCCCGTGGAGTTCCGTTCGCAGGCGCTCGCCGAGGCGCTCGAGCGACAGGACATCGCCGCGGTCGCCCTCGCGCTGCGGCACGGCAACACGGTGGTGCCGCTCGTGAAGCCCGGCCCACGCGACCGGCCACTCGACGGGGGTGAGGTGTGGACCTATCGAGACCCGAACACGGGTGACGTCGCCCTGCTGCTGTTCAGCGACGCCGCGAACAAGCCGGCGAACCTGCCGCCGGCGGTCGGGCTGCAGAGCCCGGCGTGGCTGCGCAGTTTCCTCACCAGGTACGAGTCGACGATCACCACGGTGTTCCTCGACATCGCGGGTCCGCATCCGATGCAGGCGCCGCCTGGCGAGCTCCTTCGCGCGCTGGAGGCGTAGCCCCCGCCGGTGGGGCTGGAAGGATCTTCCGCGCGGGGTGCGCTGGGGCGCAGCCGTCAGAACGCCGCGTCGAGCTCGCGTTCGCGACTCGAGGACGACGCCATCATCGCCTGCTCGACGGCCGCGCGCACGCTGCCGGCCTCGACGTCGAGGATGGTGGAGTAGCCGAGGCGGCGCGCCTCGCTGCCGCGCTGCTTCGCAGCGGTGACCGGGCGCA
>NZ_WJSP02000740.1 GCF_009720255.1 Agromyces humi
GGCCGGCGTGGTGTCGGTCTGGATTCGAAGGAGTAGGTAGATGGAGAAGCGCAGGGTGTTCGCGCGGTGTTCGGTTGCGGTCGTGGGTGCGGCGCTGTTGGTGGGCGTTGCGGGTGCGGCGATCGCGGATGAGTACGGTGATCAGGATGTCGACGTGAATGTCGCGATCACCGAGTTGGATGAGCCCGGGGTGCTCGCGATGAGCGTGGCGGGGTCGTCGACGACGTTGACGGAGGACGGGTCGACGGCGACGGTGCGGCAGTTCACCGGTGCGTTGCCGACGGTGACGGTGACCGATACCCGCACGGCGGAGGAGATCCCGGATGGGGCGTTCTGGTACGTGCTGGGGTCGTCGTCGGACTTCACCGGTGATGCCGGGCAGCCGGCGATCGGTGCCGGGCACCTGGGTTGGGCGCCGTCGCTGATCGATGGCGGCGAGTCGGGTCTGGTCGCTGCCGGTGACGAGGTCGACACGGTGCTGGATGCCGGTCCGAACGCGGTCGGCGTGGTGGACCAGGAGCTGCTGGCGATGGCGTTCGATTCCGAGGCGGTCGCGTCCGAGGGGTCATGGACCGCGACCGCGGACCTGTTCCTGCGCACGCCCGCCACCGTCGCCCCCGGCGACTACACCGCCACCATCACCCTCTCACTCTTCGAGTGA
>NZ_WJSP02000741.1 GCF_009720255.1 Agromyces humi
ATCGCGAGCTCGGCGTGCTCGACCTCCTCACGCACACCGGCGTCGCGGCGCGGTTCCCGGGCGAGGTCGCACGCCGGCGGCACCTCGGCAAGTTCTACCACCGGCCGCCGGGCGGCGAGTCCTGGGCCGACATCGCGCTGCGGCTGCGCTCCTTCTTCGGTGACTTCGAGGCCGCCGCCGGCGAGCGCGCCTTCGTCATGGCCCACGACGCGATCGTCATGGTCTCGCTCTACGTGCTGCTCGGCCTCAGCGAGACCGAGCTGCTCGAGTTCGCGCGCGCCAACGTGGTCGGCAACGCGTCGGTCACGCACCTGGAACGCGTCGACGGCCGGTGGCGCCTCGTCGAGTTCGGTGACGTCGCGCACCTCCGCGTCGAGGGAGCCCCGGTCACCGCCCATCCGGGAGCGGACGATGTCACGCCCCGCTGAGGCGATCCCGGCCGACGAGCGGATGCTGCGAGCGTGGCCGCTGCCGGCGCCGGGCGGCTCGAAGGATGCCCGCGGTCGCGTGGTGGTGATCGGCGGCTCGGAGCACTCCCCGGGCGGCGTGCTGCTCGCGGGCGTGGCCGCACTGCGCGTCGGCGCCGGGCGGCTGACGCTCGTCACTTCCGGCTCGATCGCACTGCCCGTGGCGATGGCGGTGCCGGAGGCCGGGGT
>NZ_WJSP02000742.1 GCF_009720255.1 Agromyces humi
CGCGGATCGTTGCGGCGGCCTCGGGCGCGTAGCGCGCGGCATCCGGCCCCCGATGCATGCCGCGGAACGGGTTCGGCGCGTCGACGACGTGCACCCAGTCGGGCCGGCTCGCGAGGGCGCCGGGGTTGTCGGCGATCGACGTCGACACGGCATCGGACGCGTACGTCCAGCCGTGGTACGCCTCGAGGACCGACACGACATCGCGGCGATCCGTTGCGGCGAGGGCGATGCGCACGGCGAGGTCGACCGCCTCCGAGCCCGAGTTCACGAGGAACACGGTGTCGAGCGGATCGGGCAGCATCGCGGCGAGGCGCTCGGAGAACTCGACGACCGCTCCGTAGTTGAAGCGCGAGTTGGTGTTGAGGGTGCGCAGCTGTCGCGCCACAGCCGCGGCGAACTTCGGGTGCCCGTGGCCGAGGGGCGTCACGTTGTTGACCATGTCGAGGTACACGCGCCCGTCGGTGCCGATCAGGTGCTCCCGCCAGCCGCGCTCGATGCGGGGCGGCGCCTCGTAATAGTGCTCCTGCACGTCGGCGAAGGCATGGTCGCGACGGGCCAGCAGCTCTGCCGCGGCGGCCGACAGGTCGGGGCTCCCGGATGCCGCGGGCGGCTGCCCTGTGCCGAGGCCGAGCAGCGGGGCGGGGTCGAGGGTCA
>NZ_WJSP02000743.1 GCF_009720255.1 Agromyces humi
GCGTCCGCGAGGCGGGCGCCGCCGCGGGCCTCGGCGTGCGGGTGCACGGCAACCAGCTCGGCGAGGGCGGCGGCGTGCAGCTCGCGGTCGAGCTCGGTGCGGCATCCGTCGACCACTGCACCTACCTGAGCGATGCGGATGTCGCGGCGCTCGCGGCATCCGACACCGTCGCGACCCTCCTGCCGGGCGTCGAGTTCTCGACCCGCCAGCCCTACCCCGACGCGCGCCGACTCATCGACGCCGGCGTCACCGTCGCGCTCGCGAGCGACTGCAACCCCGGGTCGAGCTTCACGAGCTCCCTACCGTTCTGCATCGCCGTCGCCGTGCGCGACATGGGCATGACGCCGGCCGAGGCGCTCTGGGCGTCCACTGCCGGAGGTGCCGCGGCACTGCGGCGCACGGATGTCGGGGCGATACGTCCGGGCATGCGGGCCGACCTGACGCTGCTCGACGCGCCCAGCCATGTGCACCTCGCCTACCGGCCGGGCGTGCCCCTCGTGGCGCGGGTGTGGAAGGACGGCGCGTGTCGAAGCTGAACTCGTCGCGCGCCCCGAGATCGAGGCCGGCGCCGATGAAGTCGCCGTGGGCGGCGCGCACTGACTTCCGCTCCGTCGACGAATCGATCGGCGAGATGCACCCAGGCGCGTCGGTGTA
>NZ_WJSP02000744.1 GCF_009720255.1 Agromyces humi
TCGTCGCCGAAGTCGGTGGTGCGCACCCACACCGCGTCGTCCTCGTCGTAGACGTGGCCCTGCGCGCGTGGGCCGCGCTCGCCGTGGCGCTCCGCAACCCGCGGGCGCTGGTCGCGTTCCTCGCGATCGTGTGCTCGCACACCGTGATGGTCGGCGTGATGGTGATGACGCCGGTGCACATGACCGAGCACGGGCTGTCGCTCTCGCTCGTCGGCGTCGTGCTCAGCATCCACATCCTCGGCATGTACGGCGCCAGCCCGCTGATGGGCTGGCTCTCCGACCGCATCGGGCCCGAGCGCGTGATCGCGATCGGCGCCGCCCTCCTCGTCACGGCGACGGTCATCGGCATCCTCGCACCGGCCGACAGCCTGCTCGTGCTGATGCCGTTCGCGCTCGGCCTGCTCGGCCTCGGCTGGTCGGCCGGCCTGATCGGCGGGTCGACGCTGCTGACCACCTCGGTGGAGGAACCGCTGCGCGTGCCGTTGCAGGGGGCCACGGATGCCTCGATGAACATCGCCGCCGCGGCATCCGCTGCGCTGTCGGGCGTGGTGCTCGGCCTCGGCGGCTTCGCCGGGGTCAACGTGGTCGCGATCTTCGTGCTCGTGCCGCTCGCGATCGCCGGCATGCGGGCGCGGGTGCTCGCCCGCAGCGCC
>NZ_WJSP02000745.1 GCF_009720255.1 Agromyces humi
GAGGCCGCCGGCGGTCTCGGTCGCGACGGCCTGCGACTGGGCGCCCGCCAGCATGCCCGCATCGACGGCGCCCGGCTCGGCCGCGATCGCGACGGGCGTTCCGTCCTCGCCGGCGAAGGGATTCTCGGGAGCCGCGAGGGGCGTCTCCTCCAGTTGAGCGTCCGACGGCTCAGCGGCCGTCACGAGGTCGGCCGCGCCGATCGACGACGCGGTGGTCGCCGCCGCCGCGTCCTCGCCGAGGGCGAGCAGCGGCCCGGGACAGACGCGCTGCTGGCGGCTCTCCGCCGGCTGCACGAGCACGGACGGAGGGGCGATGCGATGGTCGGGCCACGGAACGAGCGCCGCCGCACCGACGGCACCGACCGCGAGCGCGGCCGCGCCGAGGAAGGCGAGTGCGCGTCCGCCGAGGTTCAGGGCCCGTTTGCGGTCAAGACGCATCGTCGGCTCCTCTGGTCGTGGGGGCGATGTCGGCCTGCGCGCCGGGAGATCCGTCGGGGTCGGGAGTCGTCTCGTCTGATGGTGCTGACGCGACGTCGGCGATCGGGCTCCCGTCATCCGCGTCGGGTTCGCCCTGCTCCTCGGTGGCTGCCGCGTCGGCGGCCTGCTCGTCGCCGGCCTGCTCGTCGCCGGCCTGCTCGTCGCCGGCTGCCTC
>NZ_WJSP02000746.1 GCF_009720255.1 Agromyces humi
CGACCCGCGCGGCGGATCGCGCGTGCTGCAGCAGCAGGAGCGCGAGCAGGGCGCGGGCCTCGTCGGCGTCGGGCAGCAGCTCGACCACCAGCCGCGTGAGCCGGATCGCCTCCTGCTGCAGGTCGAGCCGCAGCAGCCGGTCGCCCGAGCTGGCGAGGTAGCCCTCGTTGTGCACGAGGAACAGCACGGCGAGCACGCCGGCGAGTCGATCGGGCAGCTGGTCGGGCGAGGGCACGCGATAGGGGATGCCGGCGTGTGCGATCTTCCGCTTGGCACGCACGATCCGCTGGCCCATGGTCGACTCGGGCACGAAGAACGCGCGCGCGATCTCGGCGGTGTCGAGCCCGCCGACGGTTCGCAGCGTCAGGGCGACCCGTGCGTCCATCGACAACGCGGGGTGGGCGCAGGTGAAGACGAGGCGGAGCCGGTCGTCCCAGCGGGGCTCGGCCGCCGCGAGGTCGGCGGGGTCGTCGGATGCCCCGCCGCCCACCAGCTCGTCCATCACCAGCCACTCCTTCACCTTCCCGGCTTCGACCGCGCGTCGCCGCAGCACGTCGAGCGCCCGGTTCCGCGCCACGGTCGTGAGCCACGCGCCCGGGTTGTCGGGCACCCCCTCGGTCGGCCACCGGCGGGCTGCGCGCTC
>NZ_WJSP02000747.1 GCF_009720255.1 Agromyces humi
CGCCGAGCGGGCCGGGCGACGGAACGCGTGCTCGCGACGCGGCGACTCGGACATCGACGTCGTCATGGTTTCGGCACCTCCAGCATCACGGTGGTGCCCGACCCGGGCGACGAGAAGATGCGGGCGCGGCCGCCGACCGTGCCGAGGCGGCCGACGACCGACTCGGCGTAGCCCAGGCGTGCGCCGTCGACGGACTCCGGCTCGAAGCCGTGCCCCGCGTCGGTGACCATCGCGCGCACGGTGTGGTCGTCGTCGGTGACCGTGACGTCGGCCTCGTTGACCCCTGAGTGCCTGCGCACGTTCTCGAGGCACTCGCCCAGCGCCCCGAGCAGTGCGTCGAGGGTCTCGCGGGGAAGGACGAGCTGTCCGGCCCCGTGCCAGTTCACGTCGAGCCCCATGCGCGCGAAGCGCTGGCGCACCGACTCGAACGTCGTGCTCAGCACGTCGGCGTCGGTGGACTCGGGGGAGAAGATGGCCGTCGATCCGGCGTCGAGCGGCGCGCCGAGTCGCAGCTGGCGGAGCAGCAGGGCATCGTCGCCGGCCTGCTGCCGCAGCGCGGACTTCCCGACGCCCACGCCCGAGTGGGCCAGCAGCGACAGCGTGGCGAGCACCGTGTCGTGCAGCACCCGGGCATCCTGCCG
>NZ_WJSP02000748.1 GCF_009720255.1 Agromyces humi
GCCCGCATCGCGGTCGTCGGGTGCGGCACGTCGTGGTTCATCGCGCAGTCGTACGCGTGGCTGCGCGAAGCCGGCGGGCACGGCGAGACCGACGCCTTCGCGGCATCCGAGGCCTTCGTCGATCGCGGTTACGACGCGGTCGTCGCACTGACCCGCTCGGGCACCACGACCGAGGTGCTCGAACTCGTCGACCGCCTGCGCGGCCGCGTGCGCACCGTCGGCGTGATCGGCGACGCGACCTCCCCGCTCGTCGGGCTGGTCGACGAAGCCGTGACCCTGCCGTTCGCCGACGAACGGTCGGTGGTGCAGACCCGGTTCGCCACGACGGCGCTGGCGCTCTTCCGCGCCTCGCTCGGCGAGGACCTCGGAGCGGCCGTGGCCGACGCCGAACGCGCCATCGCCGACGACCTCGATCCGGCGCTCGTCGAGGCCGAGCAGTACAGCTTCCTCGGCCGCGGCTGGACGGTCGGCCTCGCCCACGAGGCCGCCCTGAAGATGCGCGAGGCCTCGCAGTCGTGGACCGAGTCGTACCCCGCGATGGAGTACCGGCACGGGCCCATCTCGATCGCCGCCCCCGGCAGGGTCACCTGGCACTTCGGCGACGCCCCGGCCGGGCTCGCCGGCGAGGTCGCCGCCACCG
>NZ_WJSP02000749.1 GCF_009720255.1 Agromyces humi
GCCGTGGGCTCGTCGAGCACGAGCACCGGGAAATCGGCGAGCATCGCCCTCGCGAGCGCGAGGCGCTGGGCCTGTCCGCCCGACACGAGGGCGCCGCGCTCCCCCACCCGGGCGCCGAGGCCGCCGCGCTCATCGAGCCACTCGCGCAAGCCCACCCGCTCGAGCACGTCGAGCAGGTCGTCGTCGGTCGCGGTCTCGCGGGCGAACAGCAGGTTCTGGCGCACGTCCTCGTCGAAGAGCCACGGTCGCTGCTCGACCAGGCCGATCATGCGGCGCACGGCGTCAGGTTCCAGGTCGGATGCCTCGACGCCGCCGATCCGGTACGACCCCCCGTACGCGAGGAACCGCACGAGCACGTGTGCGAGCGTCGTCTTCCCGGAGCCCGAACCGCCGCGTACGAGCAGCCGCTCCCCCGGCGCGATGGTCAGGTCGAGTCCATCGAGCGCGGGAGCGACCGATGCCACGGCGAGCCCGTCGCTCTGAGCACGGGACTCCGTGATCGCGGGCCAGCGGGCCCGGAGGTGGCGCAGCTCGATCGTCGGCGGCAGGAACTTCGGCGGGGCGACGGATCGTGCGGGCGGAACCGGGATCTCGGGTGGCGCCGTGCGCGGTACGGCGTGCGCCACCCGCTCGGC
>NZ_WJSP02000075.1 GCF_009720255.1 Agromyces humi
GGGGACGGGATCGCGTGCGCGCCGACCGTGAAGATCGTCACCATCGTCGCCATGCCGAGCACCCAGCCGATCAGGAACGGCAGGGCCGTCTGCGCGTCGGGCACGGGGTAGCCCGCGCCGTCGAACACGGTGCCGTGCAGGCGGATCGCGTCGGCCTGCCACGCCGCCCGCACGTCGGGACCGCCGTCGTAGGGCAGCGCGTAGCCGAAGAACGGGCCGACGGTCTGCGAGGGGGTCTGGCCGAGCGTTCCGCGGTGGCCATCCGGGTGCTGCTCGGCGCCGGGCAGGTCGGTCGCGTCGAACGCCTCGTGCGCGGTCGGGTCAGGCATGGTCGGCGTCCTCCGGTTCCATCCAGGTCGACTTCGGGCCGGTGAGCACGACGTCCCAGCGGTAGCCGAGCGCCCACTCGGGCTCGGTCACGTCGTGGTCGTAGCGGGCCACGAGCCGCTCACGGGCCGCCGGGTCGACGATCGACTGGTAGATCGGGTCGAGCGCGAAGAGCGGGTCGCCAGGGAAGTACATCTGCGTGATGAGCCGCTGCGTGAACGCGCTCCCGAAGAACGAGAAGTGGATGTGGGCGGGCCGCCACGCGTTGCGGTGGTTCTTCCAGGGGTAGGCACCCGGCTTGATCGTCGTGAGCCGGTAGCTGCCGTCGTCGCCCGTGATCACGCGGCCGACGCCCGTGAAGTTCGGGTCGAGCGGCGCCGGATGCTGGTCGCGCTTGTGCACGTAGCGGCCCGACGCGTTCGCCTGCCAGATCTCGATGAGCTGGTTCCGCACCGGCCGGCCGTCGCCGTCGAGCACTCGCCCGGTCACGATGATCCGCTCGCCGAGCGGCTCGCCGCGGTGCTGGATCGTGAGGTCGCCCTCCTCAGCCGACACGTCGGTGTGCCCGAACGCGGGCGACACGAGCTCGATCTCCTCGGGGTCGGCGCGCACGAGCTCATGGGTGGGATGCCGCAGCGTCGTCGAGCGGTAGGGCGCGAAGTCGCGGCGCGGATGGGCGGCGAGCGGCGTGCCGGCGGATGCCGCGGCGTCGCGCTCGTGGCGGTGGCGCTCGGTGATCTCGTCGCCGATGGCCTGCTGCGTCAGCTCGGGCTGGGGAACGGGTCGGTGCATGCTCACTCCGTGGTGAAGGGAAGGCCGGCGTACTGCTCGGCGAGGCTCTGGGAGGCGGCGCGGGAGCCCGTGACGTACTCGAGCTGGCCGACCTGGCTGCGATAGCGGAAGGCGCGCGCCGAGGCATCCGGCACCTCGTGGTGCACGTGCAGCATCTCGGTCATCCACTGCGAGAAGTGCTGCACCTTCCACTGGCGGGCGAGGGCGCGGTCGCTGTAGCGGGCCAGCCCCGAGTCGTCGCCGGCGCGCTGGTCGAGGATGGCGCGAGCGAGCAGGGCGACGTCGGCGATCGCCGAGTTGAGGCCCTTCGCGCCGGTGGGCGGCACGATGTGGCCGGCGTCGCCCGCGAGGAACATGCGGCCGTGCTGCATGGTCGACACGACGAAGCTCCGCATCGGGGTGATCGACTTCTCGGTGATCGGGCCCTCCTGCAGCTGCCAGCCGTCGACGCCGAGCCGCTGCTGCAGCGCGTCCCAGATGCGCGCGTCGCTCCAGTCGTCGATCGACTCGTCGGGCGCCACCTGCAGGTAGAGACGCGAGACCTGGAGCGAGCGCATCGAGTGCATGCCGAAGCCGTCGCGGTGCAGCGCGTAGATGAGGTCGTCGGTCGACGGCGGCACGTCGGCGAGGATGCCGAGCCATCCGAACGGGTACGAGCGCTCGAAGACCTCGAGGCCGCCGCCGGGGATGCTCCGACGGCACACCCCGTGGTAGCCGTCGGCGCCCACGACGAAGTCGCATTCGAGCTCCTCGGTGACGCCGTCCTTCGCGTAGATGACGGTGGGCCGGGCTCCGGTCACGCCGACGGGCTCGACGTCGGATGCCTCGAACACGACGTTCGAGCCGAGCCGGTCGTGCTCGGCCAGGAGGTGCCGCACGAGCGCCTGCTGGCCGTAGACGGTGACGGTGCGCCCGACGAGGTCGACGAAGTCGACGTGGTGCCGCTGTCCCTCGAACTGCAGGTAGATGCCGTGGTGCGTGAGGCCGCGCTCGCGGAGGTCGGCGTCGAGGCCGTGCTCGGCGAGGAGGTCGACCGACCCCTGCTCGAGCACGCCGGCGCGGATGCGGCCGAGCACGTGCTCGCGGGTCTGCGCCTCGAGGATGACGAACGGCACGCCGGCCTGCGCCAGGAGGTGGCCGAGCAGCAGCCCGGCGGGGCCGGCGCCGATGATCGCCACGGAGGTGGACGTTCGCACTGGATGCCTCTCACGTCGTCGGGAAGAACATGACGAGCATGGATCGCGCCCGCGACATCCGCAGCCCGACTTCCACTCAGTGGAAGAACTTGCTCACTCCCCCTGCGGCCGGTAGCCGAGTGCCGATGAGATGCCGCGTGCGGCCATGCGCACGCCGAGCGCGAACTGCGGCTCCTTGAGCCGCTCGATGTGCGCGATGATCGACACCGCCGCGACCACTTCGCCGGTCGCGTCCCGCACGGGCGCCGCGACCGAGAACGCGCCCGCCGTGAGCTCCTCGACCGACGTCGAGAGGCCGAACGAGCGGATCTCCGCCAGGCGTCGTCGCAGCTCCCGCTCCTCGGTGAGGGTGTTCGGCATGAACTTGCGGGGCTTCGACGCCAGCAGCTCGTCGAACACCTCGGTCGGCGCGTGGGCGAGCAGCACGAGCCCCACGCCCGTCGCGTGCAGGGGGAGCCGCGAGCCGACGTCGGAGATCGCCGACACCGCGCCCGGCCCCGACAGCCGCTCGAGGTAGATCGCGCCCAGTCCGTCGCGCACGGCGAGATGCACGTGCTCGGTCGTCGCCTCGAGCAGGTCCTCGAGGTAGGGCATCGCGATGCGCCGCAGCCGCATGGCGGTCGGCTGGCGCACGCCGAGCCGCCAGACGCGCATGCCCACGCGGTACCGCCCGTCGTCGCCGCGGACGAGGCCGCCCCACGCCACCCATTCGCCCACGAGGCGATGCGCCGTCGAGAGCGGCAGGTGCGAGCGGCTCGCGATCTCGCTCAGCGACAGGTCTTCACGGCCCTGGAACGCGTCGCCGATCGCGAAGAGCTTCTCGGCGACCGAGCGGCCGTCGGCGGCACGACCCGACATGCGCCAACTCTAGTGATCGGCGCCGTCGGCACGCCGCGATCGCACCGCCGATCGGTGCGCGCGCCGCCTGCTCAGACCCATGGGTCGCGCCACCCGCCGTGGCCGGCGACGAGCGCGTCGGCCTCGGCGGGCCCCCACGATCCGGGCGCGTACGGATGCACCGGCGGCGGCGCGTCGAGCAACGGCTGCATGATGCGCCACGCCTCCTCGACGGTGTCCTGCCGGTTGAAGCGCGGCCGCACGCCGCGGATGGCCGCGAGCAGCAGCACCTCGTAGGGCGTCGGTCCCTCGCCCCCCTCGGTCGCGAACTCCATGTCGAGGTCGATGGAACGCGGCTTCGGGGCATCCGCCCGCTGCGCGTTGAGCACGAACCGCAGCCCCGTGGACGGGTCGAGGCGCATCACGAGCTGGTCGGTGGTGCTCTGGGCGTCGCGCAGCCCGAAGCCGAGGTTCGGCGACGGCTTGAACACGAGCCGCACCTCGGTGGCGGTCACCGGCAGGAGCTTGCCGGTGCGGATGAAGAACGGCACGCCGGCCCACCGCCAGTTCTCGATGCCGAGCTCGAGGGCGATGAACGTCTCGGTCGTCGAGTCGGCCGCGACGCCGGGGATGTCGCGATACCCGTCGAACTGCCCGCGCACGGCCCTGGCCGGGTCGGCGTCGGACACCGACTTGAACAACGACGTCTGCATGTCCTTGATGGTCTCGGTGTCGCCGCGGGCCGGCGCCTCCATCGCGACGGCGGCGACGACCTGCAGGAGGTGGTTCACCACCACATCGCGGAGCGCGCCGACCGGGTCGTAGAAATGGCCGCGATCCGCGACGCCGAAGTCCTCGGCCATGGTGATGTGCACGCTGTCGACGTAGTTGCGGTTCCACACCGGCTCGAGCATCGTGTTCGCGAAGCGCAGGTAGAGGATCTCCTCGAGGCCCATCTTGCCGAGGTAGTGGTCGATGCGGAACAGCCGCGACTCGTCGACGTACCGGTGCAGTTCCTCGGCGAGCGCCCGCGCCGACGCGAGGTCGTGCCCGAACGGCTTCTCGACGACGACGCGGCCGTGTTCGGTGAGGCCCGCTCCGGCGAGGCCCTTCACGACCGTGGCGAAGAGGTTCGGCGGCACCTCGAGGTAGGAGACCGGGGTGGTCGCGTCGCCGACGGCTGCCGCCACACGGGTGTAGGTCGCGGCATCCGCGAAGTCACCGTGGACGTAGCTGAGGCGCGCGGCGAAGCGCTGGAACACCGCCTCGTCGAGCACCTCGCCGGTCGCGACGATCGAGGTGCGGGCGCGCTCGACGAGCTGGTCGAGCGTCCAGTCGTCGAACGCGACGCCGACGATCGGGCATTGCAGCAGGCCGCGCTGCTCGAGCCGGTAGAGGGAGTGGAACGTCATCACCCGCGCGAGGTCGCCGGTGATGCCGAAGATGACGAGCACGTCGCCGTCGGGCTCATTCGTGCCGTGGAGTGCGGTCGCTGTGGATCCAGCCTTGGCCATCGTCGCCTCCTAGCGCGTCCGTCGTCCGGTGTTCAGCACCGGGTCGACGAAGCCCGACCCGTGGTCGAGCTGGTAGTCGAGGTTGACCGCCGCGTTGATCAGCGACAGGTGGCTGAACGCCTGCGGGAAGTTGCCGAGCTGCTCCCCCGTGAGCCCGATCTCCTCGGCGTAGAGCCCCAGGTGGTTGGCGTAGGTGAGCATCTTCTCGAACGTCAGCTGCGCCTCGTCGAGGAAGCCCGACCGGGCGAGGGCGTCGACGTACCAGAACGAGCACAGCGTGAACGTGCCCTCAGAGCCGCGCAGGCCGTCGGGCGAGGCGCTCGGGTTGTAGCGGTAGACGAGGCTGTCCGACACGAGCTCGGTGTCCATGGCCGCGAGCGTCGACAGCCACATCGGGTCGCGCGGCGCGATGAAGCCCATGAGCGGCATGACCAGGAGCGACGCATCGAGCACGTCGGTGTCCTGGTGCTGCACGAAGGCCTGGCGCTCCTCGTGCCACCCCGTCGTCATCACCTGCTCGTAGATCGCGTCGCGCTGCTCGCGCCAGCGGATGATGGGGGCCGGCCGGCCGTGCTCCTGGGCGAGCCGGATGCCGCGGTCGAGCGCGATCCAGCACATGAAGCGGCCGAACGTGAACTTCTGCTGGCCGCCGCGCGTCTCCCAGACGCCCTCCTCGGGCTGGTCCCAGTTGTCGCAGACCCAGTCCAGCATGCTGCTGATCTGCGTCCACCCGACGTGCGGGAGCTGGAGTCCGTGCGAGTCGGCGAGGTGGATCGAGTCCATCGCCTCGCCGTAGATGTCGAGCTGCATCTGATCGGCCGCGCCGTTGCCGATGCGCACGGGAAGCGAGCCCCGGTACCCGGCGAGGTGCTCGAGCGACTCCTCGACGAGGTCGGACGACCCGTCGACCCGGTACATGATCTTCAACGGTCCCGAGCCCGTGCCGACGCTCTCCTTCACGCGGTCCATGAGCCAGGCCACGAAGGCCTCCGCTTCCTCGGTGTAGCCGAGCCCGAGCAGCGCGTACACCGAGAACGACGCGTCCCGGATCCACGTGTAGCGGTAGTCCCAGTTGCGTTCGCCGCCGACCTGCTCGGGAAGGCCCGCCGTGGGTGCGGCGACGAGTGCGCCGGTGGGCGCGTAGGTCATGAGCTTCAAGGTCATCGCCGACCGGGCGACCATCTCACGCCACCGACCGCGGTAGGTCGACCGACTGTTCCACTCGCGCCAGTACGTGCGCGTCTCGGCGAAGAGCGCGCTCAGCTCCTCCTCGGAGACCTGGGCCGGGTCGGCACCGCCCGTCTCCATGACGACGCCGGTGATCTCCCCGGCGTTGAGCGTGCCGGTGATGCGGATGCCGCCGTCGACGAGTTCGACGTGACCGGCGCGCTCCGTGCCGTGCACGATCATGCCGCCGACGCGGTGCACCGTCAGCGACTGGTGGCCGGCGGTGAACCGCACGCCGTGGCCCTCGACCGGCTCGATGGTGTGCGCCGCACGACCGTAGTCGAATCGCGGCTCGACGACGCCCTCGAACGTCATGGTGCCCCGCACCACCCGGAGCAGGCGCACGATCCGGTGCCGATCCGTCGCCTCGTGGCCGGCGATCGGCATGAAGTCCACTACCTCGCCCACACCCGCCTCGGTCATGAACCGGGTGACGAGGATCGCCGTGTTGGGCAGGTACAGCTGCCGCGTCACGTAGTCCTCGGCGATCGGCCGGACCCGACAGAACCCGCCCTGCTCGGCGTCGAGCAGCGAGCCGAAGATGCTCGGCGAGTCGAATCGCGGACTGCAGAACCAGTCGATCGTGCCGTCGGTCGACACGAGCGCGGCGGTCTGCAGGTCGCCGATCAGCCCGTGGTCCGCGATGTTCGGGTACTCCCCCATGGACACCCCTCTCCCCAGGCTCATCGTGGCACGACAGCGGCCCGGCCGGCACCGCCACACCGAGGCGCGGCGACGGGCGCGGCTTTGGCTCGCCTCGGTGCAGTGCTGGGGGCAGCCGCCGGTGGAATGAGCGTCTGCCGGGGTCGCGTGCGACCTGCTCGCGTGCGACCCCGGCAGAACTCTGTCAGGCGGAGAGCGCTGGGCGCTCGTCTCGCGCGTCAACGGCCAGGGCCGCGGTCCTGGGCTGCGCGGGCCGCCCCAAGGCTCGGAACTCCCACCCATCCGCGCGGTAGGCGTCGACGTCGAGCGCGTGGCGGCCGTCCACGATCCTCCGCGCCTTGACCAGCGCGCCGAGCGCGGCCGGCTCTGCTTCGCGGAACTCGTCCCACTCCGTGAGGAGTGCGACCACGTCGGCATCCGTCACGGCGTGGTTCATGGAGTCGGAGTACTCCAGGTCGGGATAGGCACGATGCGCGTTCGCATTGGCCTCGGGGTCGTAGACCCGCACGACCGCGCCCTCCAGATAGAGCATGCGAGCCACGTCCAGTGCGGGTGCGTCGCGCACGTCATCTGAGTTCGGCTTGAAGGCGGCACCGAGGACGCCGATGCGCTTCCCGGCGAGGTCGCCGCCCGCGAGCTCGCGGATCAGGTCCACGGTGCGGACGCGACGGCGGTTGTTGATGTCGTCGACCTCGTGCAGGAACGCAACCGCCTGGCCGACCCCGAGCTCCTGGGCACGGTGTGCGAAGGCGCGGATGTCCTTCGGCAGGCAGCCCCCGCCGAAGCCGAGTCCCGGCTTCAGGAACCGACCGCCGATCCGGCTGTCATGGGAGAGCGCCGTCGCCAGCAGGTTCACATCAGCGCCGGTCGCCTCGCACACCTCGGCCATCGCATTGATGTACGAGATCTTCGTGGCGAGGAATGAGTTCGCGGCCACCTTCACGAGTTCCGCGGTCGCGAGGTCCGAGACGATGAGCGGCGTGCCATCGTCGAGGATCGGTCGGAAGGCCGCCCCCAACTGCTGCTCCGCCCAGGCGGACTCCACGCCGAACACGAGACGGTCGGGGTGCAGGGTGTCCTCGATCGCGAAGCCCTCGCGCAGGAACTCGGGGTTCCACGCGAGCTCGAGCTCACGCCCGATCGGAGACACCTCGGCCACCAGCTCGGTCAGTCGTGCTGCAGTGCCGATCGGCACCGTCGACTTCCCGACGAGCAGCGCCTTACGGGTGATCCGCGTGGCCAGCGCCTCGAACGCCGCGACGACGAAGGTGAGGTCGGCAGCCGCCGAGTCCTTTGCCTGCGGAGTCCCGACGCACACGAAGTGCACGTCGCCGAACTGTGCTGCCTGGTCGAAGTCGGTGGTGAACGAGAGCCGGCCGGAATCCAGTGCCGCGACCAGCTGCTCCTGCAGACCGGGTTCGAAGAACGGCACGGTTCCGGCGCGCAGGGCCGCGATCTTGCGCTCGTCGACGTCGACGCCGAGCACGTCGAATCCGAGCACCGCCATGCAGATGGCGTGCGTGGCGCCGAGGTAGCCGGTGCCGATGACCGTGATGCGCGGGTGCTCGACGATCTGGGAAGGGGTCGGACGGATGTTCGTTTCGTACGTGGGCATAGGGGTCTCCTGTGGCATGGATCGGTGGTGCGCGGGCCGTCCGATGAGGGCGGCGGTGGGGTGCGATGAGGGCGGCGCGGGATGCCCGATGAGGGCGGCGAGTTCGCCCTCTAGCCGCGGCAGGTCACGTTGCTGAGTACTGCGTCGCCCGAGATCGTGTTGTTGCATTCGACGACGTTGTCCCGCTCGGGCTTGAGCGAGAAGGCGAGGCCTGAGCCCGACAATTGCGCCGTGTTATTGCGGAAGACGTTGCGGGTTCCCCAGCCGTCGAGGATCTCGTGGGTCTGGAAGCCGTCGGCCGCAGAGTTCGCGCCCGTATTGCCCTCGATGACCCAGTCGTTGCCCTTGACGTCGACCCACGAGTCGGCCTCGACGAGCGCGGCCCCGTCGAATGTGTTGCCGCGAAGGATGCCGTCGCTCGTGCCCTCCTTGATGTCGACGCTCTCGGAGGTCGTGCGGGAGATCGTGTTCCCCTCGATCACGTTGCGGTCACTGGGGTCGGGGTCGCAGTCGCTGATGTCGCACCAATTGCTCTCTGCGGTGCCGATGTAGATGCCCTCGCCGAACTTGGGCTTGCGCAGGCCGGTGTCGCTGATCGCGTTTCCGATGACCAGGTTGTCGCTGCTGGCGGCGCGCAGGTGGATCGCCTCGTCGCCGATGCCCGACACCTGCAGCCCTCGGATGACGGACTTGGTCGTCCCGTCGGCCATCACGCCCTTCTGCCCGTTCTGGACCGCGAAGCCCTGGAGCACCCAATTCGCGACGTGGTCGAGGTGCACGACGTATCCCTTCTTGATGCCGTCGCCATCGAGCACGCTCTCGGGGGTCCCGCAGAGGGTGATCGGGGTCTCGGGCTCCCCGTCGACCGAGGCGGTGAACTCGCCGACGTACTGGCCGGGGGCGAGCCCGATGACGTCGCCGGGAGTGGCCGAATCGAGGGCCTCCTGCAATTCGTGAGCCGTGGTGACGTCGACGGTCGGGCTGGGGCACTTCGCGTGCGCCAGCATGGTGGGCGCCGCCTGCGTGCCGTCACCTGAGTCGGTGTTGCGCTCCTCCTCCGCCGAGGACGAACCTGCGTCATCCTGCCGCTCGTCGCTCTGGTAGTGCGCGACCGCCCATCCGATGAGGGCGCCCCCGACCACGAGCAGTGCGACGACGGCCGGTACGAGGGCGGCGACGAGCAGCGCTCGCCTGCGCCGCCGTTCTGGCGGCGACGAGCTGGTGTCCGTTCGGAGTCGGTTCATGAGTGCATACCTCGCAAGGTGTCGGGCGAGACCACACCGCGGCTCAGCGCCGTGAGCGGAAGGCGGTCTGCGTACGGGTGTCGGATGCCACGGCGGCGGCGACCGGAGAGGGCGGTGATCAGGAGGAGCAGGCCGAGCGCGACCCACACGATGGTGAGCGGTTGGAAGACGCTGCGCAGCACGGAGACCACGGTCGGCGCGGTCTTCCAGCCTTCGACGTCGTTTCGCCCGACGACGGCGCCCGAGGCGTCATCGTCGTGGATCGCGGTGGTGCCGTTTCCGGAGATGGTGTTGCCGGTCACCCGGGCACCGGTCGCCGTTCCGACGAGCGTGACGGCGTGATTCCCGATCCCGGTGAAGGTGTTGCCGGTGACAGCTGCGGCGGAGTTCTCGACATGGACCCCGGTGCTGACGGAGGAGATGGTGTTGTCGGTGATGCGCGTGTCCTGCACGCCGCCACGGAGCGCGACCGACTGCCGTCGCTCGCCCTCGAAGGTGTTGCCCGTGACGTCGACGTTCCTCGCGTCGTGGTTCAGGAGGACGCCCACCAGGTTCGAGGAGAAGGCGATGCCGGTGATCTCCGCGACCGCACCGCCCGTGATCTCGACGCCGTATCGTGCGTTCCCCGCGATCTGGCCGCCGACGACGTGCACGTCGCCGTACGCGCTGACGGTCGTGCCGATCGCGCTCGGGCCGTCGGCGAGCGGCCGGCCGTCGAAGGAGATGCCGTTGCGACCGTTCCCGGACGACGTGACGTCCTCGATGCGGACCGACGAGCTCGATCTGGCGATCGCGACGCCGTCCACCGCGTTGTCCACGATCTCACTCGTTCGAATGGCACTGTTCTGAACGAAACGGTGGAACACCACGCCGTCGACCAGGCTCCCACTCACGCGGGAGTCTGCGATCGTGACGCCCGTCGCGCGCGAGACGAAGAGGCCGAAGGCGTTGCCGGTCGTCGTGACATTCTGCAGGGTCCCGGTGACGAGGCCTGTATCGGGGAGGTCGTCGGCGGTGATGGCGGCGAGCTCCTTCCCCGAGAGCGTCGGAGCGGCCGACTCGCTTGCTGCTTCGGCTGGCGTGCCGTCGGAAACCTCGTCCGACCCCTCCTCGGAAGCCTCGGTCGCCGCCTCGTCGGAATCCTCGGTCGCCGCCTCGTCCGACGCTTCGTCGGAAGCCTCGTCGGCGACCTCGTTCATGCCCTCGTCGGCTGCCTCGGGAGCGATCGGCGCCTCAGCCGCGGCATCCTCGACGCCGGTCAGGGCCAGGCCGCCGGTGTTCCCGCTCCAGAACCCGAGATCGGAGAAATCGGCGTGCGTGATCGTGGTGGAACCACCTAATACTCGAACGTAGGCACGTCCGTCGGCAGTGTTCACGTCGGTCGTGCCGGAGGACGTGTCGCGGCTTGCGATGCTGACCGGTGCGGCCTCAGTCCCGGCGATGTTCAGCACCCCGCCGAGCGACACCAGGGAGGCGAACGAGTCCGCACTGCTGGCGAGGACGACCTTCAGCGGTGCGTCCGCTCGGAGGTCCAGCGTCGCGCCGGGCAGCACCACGACGTGTTCGCTCAGGAGGAACGACCCATCTGCCTGCTGCACGAGTGTGTCCGGTGCGATCACCAGCAGGTCGGCGAACGTGTACGGCGCCTCACGCAGCGGCAGCACGAGGGTCGACACCGGCGCAGTGGGGATTCGGTACGGGCCGTGGAGCCCGTCGAGCTGCCAACCAGCCGACGAACCGACGGTTCGCACGAAGGCGAGACGTTCCTGTTCGCTGGTGACCAGCGCGGCTTCGCGTTCGGGGTCGCCCGGGTACAGGCGTCCCTGCACGTTGCCGTTGGCGGCGATCTCGTTGCGCCCTGCGGCCTCGACGACTTCAGTCTGCTTGGCGTGAATGCCCACTGCCACGGCAGCCACCACGATCATCGCGCCGACCAGGGTGGTGGCGAGGAACCTGCGCACGGTGCTCATGCGGCGGCCGCCTCGGGTTGGAGCCCGGCCTCGGGCCCGTCATTCGAACCACGCGACCGAACGCCCTTTTCGCTGACCAGCGAGAGTGAGCCCTGTCCGTCGCCCCCGACCTGGTCTGCGTGGCGCGTCAGCCAGCCCTGCTTGTTCATGGTCACGAACGCGAACACCTTGATCGGCAGGGCGATGAAGATCACGGTGAGGGCCAGCGCGGGAAGGATCAGGATGTCCCGCGGGTGGCGGCGGAGGTGGGAGTAGCCGCGGATTCCGCGGCCGAGCAGCAGCCAGCCGGCCGCGGTCGCGACGCCGAGCGCCGTCAGGTCGAGGCGGGCGAAGATCAGGTAGAACAGCGTGAGGCCCATCGTCACCGGGGTGAGCAGGATCTGCAGCACGGTGATCTTGGTGATGAACGGCACCTGCCACAGCCAGCCCTTGGCCATGGCCGTCAGATAGCAACGGTACGAATTGCGGCTCCAGCGCACCCGCTGCTTGACGAACGCCGTGAAGGTGGCCGGGAACATGGAGAGGGCACGGGCACTGGACTGGTGCACGGTCTGGTATCCCGACGCGAGGACGAGCCAGGTGAGGCGGCCGTCGTCGCCGGCGATGCACCGCCGGCCGAGGAAGAACTCGTTCTCGAGGTTCTCCAGCACGGGCAGCACTGCACTGCGTCGGTAAGCGGCGGTCCGTCCCGAGAGGCAGGGCACCGCGCCAGCGCGTCCCATGGCCGGGACGTAGTCGTAGTAACGCAGGTTCACGAGCCAGTCGGCGACGCGGCGCCAGACGCTGGTGTCGCGCTGGAAGACGTTCTGGTGCGTTCCCACACCGCCGACGATGGGGTCGATGAACGGCATCTGCACCCGTGCGAGCAGGCCGTGTCGCCAGTACGTGTCGGAGTCGGTGAGGACGAGGATGTCGTGCTTCGCCTCACGGATGCCCACGCCGAGCGCGGATCGTTTGCCCACGTGGTGGAACAGGATCGGCCGCAGTCGTGCATCGCCGATCGCCTCGATGCGCTGGAAGGCTTCGAGGTCGGCGACGTCGAGCACGATGATGATCTCATCCGGATCCTGCGATCGCCACGACTCGAGACAACGCATCAGGATGTCCGGGTCCTCGTGGAACGACGGAACCACGACCGACGTCGTGGTGCGGTAAGCGTTGTCGATCGGCCGGGCTCGGCGCGAGAGCACGAAGCGGTAGATCCACAGGCCCCATACGATCGTGCCGGCGATGGCAATGGGGAAGAACGGTGCCATCGAGGAGAAGAAGGCCGTGACGCTCGAGAGCGCGACGACGGCGGAATTCCAGTCGATGTCGGAGAACGTCTCAGACGCGAAGATCATGGTGGGCATCGGCTTCCTGGCGATCGGGTTCATGTTGCAGGCACGCCGAACCGGCGGAGTTTCGCACAGCGGTCTCCGTCGACCAAGGCAGCATCACGAACACGTGATCGGGTAAGAACGTCGGTGCAGCCTCTCGGGTCCGCCCACGCTATGTCGCGCTCTCGGGATCCCTACTTTCCGATGGCGGGGGTAGACGCGGGGGCAGCCG
>NZ_WJSP02000750.1 GCF_009720255.1 Agromyces humi
AGCCCGCCAGCGTCGCGTCGAGCACGCCCGACATGAACGCGTCGCCCGCGCCGTTCGTGTCGACCACCTCGACCGGGACGGCGGCGACGGCGTGCCGCGTCATCCGCTCGTCGACGGCCACCGCGCCCTCGGCGCCGAGCGTGCACACCACGAGCTTCGCGCCGCCCTCGATGCACCGCTCCATGAACGGGAACGGGTCGTCGCCGATGCGGTCGGCGTTCATGAAGATCGCGTCGGCGGCCTCGATGAACGGCCGGTGGAAGTCCGCCTCGCCGTCGTAGTCGTGGATGTCGGTCCAGATCGGGAGCCCGGTGGCCCGCGCCGCGTCGATGAGCGCGAGGGCGACCGGGGCGAGGTCGAGCACGATGGCCGCGGCATCCGACATCGCCGCGATCGCCTCGGCCGACGGCTCGTCGTCCTGCAGCTGGGGCGTCGCGAGGTAGAGCGACACCCGTGCACCGGCCGGCGTCATGAGGTTGAGATGGCGCTCGGTCGTGCGGCCGTCGCTGACGACGAGCTCGACGCCGGCCTCGGTGAGCAGGCCGCGCACGCGCGCGCCCTCGTCGTCGTCGCCGAGCAGGGTGTGCAGCACCGTGCGGCGGCCGAGCCCCACGAATCCGAGCGCCTTGCCCGCC
>NZ_WJSP02000751.1 GCF_009720255.1 Agromyces humi
TCGCGAACCTCACGGGCCGACCTGCTCGCGGGCATCCCGTTCACGGCGCACGCGTACGAACACGATCCGCGCGCGGCGGCGTATGGGCTCGAAGCCGCCGAGAAGCTCGGACTCGACCCCGACCGCGTGTTCAAGACCCTCCTGGTGACGGTCGACGGCGCCCTCGCGGTGGGCGTCGTGCCCGTCGCGATGCAGCTCGACCTCAAGGCGCTCGCCCAGGCCCTCGGCGGCAAGCGCGCCGAGATGGCCGACCCCACCGTCGCCGAGCGCAAGACGGGCTACGTCGTGGGCGGCATCAGCCCGATCGGCCAGAAGACGCCGTTGCCGACCGTGCTCGACGAGTCGGCCATCCTCTGCGAGACGATCTACGTCTCGGGCGGTCGACGCGGGCTCGACCTCGAGCTCGCGCCCGACGACCTGCTCGACATCACGTCGGGCCGCTACGCGCCGATCGCCCGCATCCGCTGATGCAGTTCGTCGCCGCGGCTCAGCCCGCGACCGCGACCAGCCCCAGCTCGGCGGACGACACGAGCAGCGGATGCCGCGGCACCACCCGCACCGTGTAGCCGAACGCGCCCGCCCGGTCGAGGACGACCGTGCCGGTGTACAGGCGCTGCGCCCCGCCGGCCGGCG
>NZ_WJSP02000752.1 GCF_009720255.1 Agromyces humi
CGCGCGACGAGCACGGCACCGGATGCCGCGCGCCCCGCGGTGTCGCGTTCGAACGTGCGCCGCTCGGCGTCCTTGGGCAGGTGGCCGTACGGGCCGGCGGCGAACGCGCGTTCGATGACGTCGGCCTCCGCGGCGAACTCGTGCGTGAGGACGGGCCCGATCGCGGGCAGCATGGTGGTGGTGTCGTCAGTCATGGGGATCCGATCCAGCCTACGCGCGAGTCGATGAGCGGTGGCTGAGGGCCGGGCTCGGCCCACCGCCCGAGCCTGAGCCTGCCGGTGGGCGCGCGTCGCACGCCCTGCGGCGGGCGTGCGTCCCCGGGGCTTCCGACGCAGGATCCTGCGACCGCACGCGGGATGCGTGCGCGATCACCGGCGTAGCCTTGAACGGTGACAGCGTTCGTCTCAGCCCTCGATCTCTTCTCGATCGGGATCGGCCCCTCGAGTTCGCACACCGTCGGCCCGATGCGGGCGGCTCGTGCGTTCGCCGAGCGACTCGCCGACGAGGGCATCCTCGACCGCGTCAGCCGCGTCACCTGCTCGCTCTACGGCTCGCTCGGGGCCACCGGCCTCGGCCACGGCACGCCCGACGCGGTGGTGGCCGGCCTCGCGGGCCTGAAGCCCGACGACTGC
>NZ_WJSP02000753.1 GCF_009720255.1 Agromyces humi
GAGCACGTGCTGCGCGGCCTCGGCGCCGGCGAGGCCCGTGGCCGGGTCGAGCTCGCCGGTGGCCAGCAGCTCGCGGGCGCGCACGTACTCGAGGATCGAGTCGCCGCCCGACTTCACCTCGGCCTCGCGCAGCTCGTTGCCCATGTAGAGCGGCTCGAGCTTCTTGATCGAATAGGAGCGGCTGCCGACCCGCACGGCCCGCTTCACGATGGGGTAGAGGTCGACGAACACGCCGTCGGCGAGGAGCTGGTCGACGGCGGCCTCGCCGACGCCGTGACGCGCCGCCATGGTGAGCAGGTGCGTGCGCTCGTAGCTCGCGTAGTGGTAGATGTGCATGTTCGGGTGCGCCGCACGCCGGGCCGCCACGAGGGCGAGGAACTCCTCGAGCGCCAGGCGCTCCTCGGCGAACGAGTGCGCCCAGATCGGCGTGAAGCGCTCGTCGGTGTCGACCATGCCGAACAGGTAGTCGATGCCCCAGTCGGTGGCCGCGCCCTCGGTGTAGAGCGGGTCGCCCTCGAAGTCGAAGAACAGGTCGCCGGGATCGGGCTCGGGGATGGCCGCGAGCGACGCAGCGTCGCGCACGACCACGGGGGGCGGCAGCGGCGGGTCGTCGGGCGAGCGCCCGCCCGAG
>NZ_WJSP02000754.1 GCF_009720255.1 Agromyces humi
GCCGCGGCATCCGACCGCGTCTGGTCGGCCTCCGGCCTGCGCTGGGCGCGCCGCTATCGCGATCGGCTGCGATTCACCGACGCCGCCATCGTCGTGGCCGCCACCCTCGCCGCCGTCACCGTGCGCATCATGGTCCTCGGCCCACCCGTCGCCGCGGACGGCTGGCTCCAGCCGGCGGGCATCCCGGTCCTCACAGCCGGAATCTGGCTCCTGGCCCTCAGCGCCTTCCGCTCCAGGGATCCGCACGTCATCGGAGTCGGCGCAGCCGAGTACAAGCGCGTCCTCAACGCGACGGCGACCGCGTTCGGGCTGGGCGCGATCCTGCTCCTCGTACTGCCCGAGACGGCCGGCGCACGCTGGTACCTGCTCGTCGCCGCACCGACCGGCGCGATCGCCCTGCTCGTCGGTCGCTGGAAGTGGCGGCGGTGGCTCTTCCTCCAGCGACGCCGAGGCAACTACCTGTCACGAGCGATCGTGGTCGGTGCACGACACGACGTGGAATACGTCGCCCGCCAGATCGCACGCGACGCCGGGGCGGGGTTCGTCGTGGTCGGCGCGGCGGTCGACGACGACCGGGCGGAGCTCACGGTGGCCGGGAGCAGCATCCCCGTCGTCGCGGGCACCGCC
>NZ_WJSP02000755.1 GCF_009720255.1 Agromyces humi
GTGCGGCGTGCGGCGCGGGAGCCGCTGCAGCACCTCACGGGGCGCGCGGCGTTCCGCTCGCTCGAGCTCGCCGTCGGACCGGGGGTGTTCGTGCCACGGCCCGAGACGGAGCAGGTGGTGCAGCTGGCGATCGACGCGCTGCGCGCGACGGCGGAGCCCGAACCCATCGCCGTCGACCTCGGAACGGGCAGCGGGGCGATCGCGCTCTCGATGGCCACCGAGGTGCCGCACGCCCGGGTGTGGGCGGTCGAGAACTCGCCCGACGCGTTCGCCTGGACCCGACGGAACGTCGACGAGGTGGGCGCCGCCAACCTCGAACTCGTCTTCGGGGACCTCGCGACGTCGCTGGCCGAGCTCGACGGCAGGGTCGCGGTCGTTATCTCGAATCCGCCCTACGTGCCCGCGGCCGAGATCCCCGTCGACCCCGAGGTGCACTTGCACGATCCGGTGTCCGCGCTCTACGGCGGAGAGGACGGCCTCGACGTCGTCCGCGTGCTCTCCCGGCGCGCGGCCGAGCTGCTGCACGCGGGCGGCCTCCTCGTCATCGAGCACGCCGAACGGCAGTCGGCGGCGATCGCCGCGATCCTCTCGGCCGACGGATGGCGCGCGATCGCGCACCACCGCG
>NZ_WJSP02000756.1 GCF_009720255.1 Agromyces humi
CGACGCGAACTCTACGCCGCCCTCGACCGCGCGCAGCAGGAACTCGGCCGCGAGATCAACGCCACGAGGCTCGACCCGGCCGACTGGACAGACGTCAGCATCAACTCATTCGTGCGGACCGTTCGGGAACGCCCGCTTGTCACGCTCGACCTCGAACGGAGCAACAACGCATGAGCCCCACAGGACCATGGCAGCCGGGAAGAGCGGAGATCGAGGACCTCCTGAAACGCGGTCACCTCGAGCGAGTCACGCCGAACCAGCAGTTCGCAACCGACACCCTCGACCAATGCGACACCCACATCGCCTCCGCGAAAGCGATCCAACATTCAGATCAGCCGGCCGCCCTCGCGATCGCATACGACGCCGCACGCAAAGCCCTGGCCGCGATCCTCCTCAACGAGGGCCTTCGGCCGACCAGTATCGGCGGCCACATCGCTTGCATCGATGCCGTCGACGCTCAGGTACGCCCGCCGCTGGACGCAGCACGCGACGTCCACCGGGTCCGCCGTCGCCGGCACCGGAACGAGTACCCGAACCCAGACGACGGGACCGTCACGACGACCAGCGCCGACGTCACCGACGCCATCGACGTCGCTGAGGAAGCTGTGGCC
>NZ_WJSP02000757.1 GCF_009720255.1 Agromyces humi
CGACCGGACTGGGTGAGCCGGATGCCGCGGCCGACGCGCTCGACGAGCGCGATGCCGGTGCGCTCCTCGAACCGGCGCAGCTGCTGGCTGACGGCGGGCTGGCTGTAGCCGAGCGCCTCAGCCGCCGCCGTGAGCGAGCCGTGCTCGGCGACCTGTCGCACCACTCGGACGGTCTGGAGGTCGAGCGCGGCGGCGAGTCCCTCGATGGATGCGTCGGACATGCTCGAATCATAACTGCGCGGCATGCGTGTGATCACTCACCTGCGCTTGTCGAATGGATCAGCGAGGCCGAGACTGAAGCCATGTCCACCTTCCGCGACCGATTCGCCGCCGGGCGCGGCTACCTCGCCGCCTGCACGCTCGGCCTGCCCGCCGACGTCACACGCGACGCCGTGCTGGGCGATCTCGAGCGCTGGGCGTCCGGAACGGCGAGCGCCGCCGACTACTCCGCGAGCTTGGAACGCGCCCGAGTTCACGCCGCGGCGCTCCTGGGCGTCGATGCCGACCGCATCGCGACGGGCTCCCAGGTGTCGGTGTTCACCGGGCTCGCCGCGGCCTCCGCCCCGACGGGCGCCGAGGTGCTGTGCGTCGACGGCGACTTCTCGTCCGTC
>NZ_WJSP02000758.1 GCF_009720255.1 Agromyces humi
CCGCGAACGCGCCGCACCGCCCGCGCCGCAGGTGCCGCCGGCTCGGCCGGTGCCGATCGGGCGGGCTGGCTCAGCGGCATCCGATTCTCAGGCTTCTCCGTCATCATGATGGGAGTGCTCGTGCTCGCCGTGGTCGTGCTGGCGCCGACCATCGCCGCGTTCGCGCAGCAACGGCAGCAGATCGCCGAGCTGCGCGCCGCCGTCTCCCAGCAGGAGGACGAGGTGCAGCGGCTGCGCGATGAGCGCGAACGCTGGAACGACGAGACGTTCATCATGACCCAGGCACGCGAGCGGTTGTACTACGTGATGCCGGGCGAGGTGAGCTACCTCGTCATCGACGACCGGACCGAGGCGGCCAAGGCGGATGCCGCAGCCGAGGTCTCGGCGGATGTGACCGAATCGAAGGGCGACTGGATGCGCACGCTGCTCGACTCCGTGATGACGGCGGGGCTCGCCCCATCGGCCACGGATGCGCCTGCGCCGGCCGAGGGAAGCGGGCGATGACCCGCCCGCCCTTCGAGCCCGTGAGCGAGCGCGACATCCGCATCGTGTCGGCGCAGCTCGGACGACCCGCCCGCGACGTCGTCGGCATCCCCGCCCGCTGCGTGT
>NZ_WJSP02000759.1 GCF_009720255.1 Agromyces humi
CCGCGACGCGCTCGACCGCCTCCCCGCCGACGCGTGGGCGCACGACCAGATCGAGGAGGCGCTCCGCGGCGCCCTCGTCGATGGGCTGGGCCTCAAGCCTCGCGTCGCGTTCGGCCCCGTGCGCACGGCGATCTCGGGTCGTCGCGTCTCCCCGCCGCTCTTCGAGTCGATGCAGATCCTCGGCAAGATCGACTCGATCGACCGCATCGACCGCTTGGCGGCGCGCCTCGGATAGCACCGAGGCGCGCCCTCCGCACCGAGGTCGGCTCAGTTTGGTCGGGCCGCGGTCCGTAGGCTAGAGTTGCATGTCGGCGCGGGCTTCGGTCACGGGCCATTGGGGTATGGTGTAATTGGCAACACGGCGGTTTCTGGTACCGTTGTTCTTGGTTCGAGTCCAGGTACCCCAGCAAGATCAATAGCCCGGAATCCCGCAGATCACGCGGGCATCCGGGCTTCGTGCATCTCAGGCGTCGATCGATTCCGTCGAGTGCGCCGGGTGCGCGGATCGTCCGCGTCGCCGCGGCCGGTTCAGCCGGCCAGCGCCTCGAAGGCCCGCTCGGGCCCGGGCTTCGTTGCCGCGGATGAGCGCGATCGCGACCGCGACCGC
>NZ_WJSP02000076.1 GCF_009720255.1 Agromyces humi
CTGCCGCGCCGAAGCTTCCGACTTCCGGCGGAGGAACGGCGGCGCCGATGGCGGCCTCCGCACCGCTCGGCCGGGACAAGCTCCTGCTGCCACCGGTGCCGCCGCCCGGAGTGAAGCCCGCCCAGGACCCCGCGTTCGCGCAGGTGAAAGGCGGGGTGAAGGGCTTCGCCGCTGCCAAGCGCGCGCATCCGCCCGCTGCATCGAAGGCGAAGGAGGCGCAGGATGCCGCGCTCGCGCCCGCCGATGACCTCGCGGGACAGGCGAAGGCCGCCAAGGCCGACACGATGGACGCACAGCAGCCCGGCTCGTTCGACAAGCAGGCCTTCATCGCCGCGGTGAAGACCGCGATCGAGGCGAAGTCGCCGAAGACGCTCACGGAAGCCGACGAGTACGCGGAGTCGGGCAAGGCCGGCGAGGTGAAGGGCGAAGTCAAGGGCCTCGTGACCAAGGGCGAGGAAGGCTCGGCGCACGACATCGAGGCGGCCACCGAGGCGGCACCCGACACGTCGAAGGCGGTGGCGAAGCCGGTCACGCCGATGGCGCAGGAGAGCCCCGGGCAGGCCGTGCCGATCCCGGCGACCGGGGCCGTGCCCAAGCCCGCCCCCGCCGAGCAGGTCAACCTCGAGGCCGGCAAGCACGAGGTCGACCAGGAGATGACCGACGCCAAGGTCACCGACGAGCAGCTGGCGAAGTCGGGCGAGCCCGAGTTCCAGGGCGCCCTCGCCGAGAAGCAGGCCGCCGCCGCCCACGCCGACGCGGCGCCCGCCGAGTATCGCGCCCAGGAGCAGGCGACCATCGCGCAGGGGAAGACGCAGGCGGGTTCGGTCACGGCAGCGGGCGTGCAGGGCATGCAGGGAGCGAAGGGTGCTGCCCTCGCCAAGCTCGTCGCGGCGAAGGGCGCCACGAAATCGAAGGACGAGCAGCGTCGCGCCGAGGTGACGACGAAGGTCCAGTCCATCTTCACCGCGACCGAGACCGACGTGAAGAAGATCCTCGAGAGCATCGACCCGAAGGTCGAGACCGAGTTCGAGACGGGCGAGGCTCGAGCGAAGGCGTCCTTCGAGTCGTATGTCGCGGCCAAGATGTCGGCCTACAAGAAGGACCGGTACAGCGGATGGCTCGGCGGGCTGCGCTGGGCCAAGGACAAGCTCGTCGGCATGCCCGACAAGGTCAACGAGTTCTACGAGGCCGGGCGCGAGCTCTACCTGAAGCAGATGGACGGCGTGATCTCGCGCGTCGCCGACATCGTCGGCTCCAACCTCACGGCGGCCAAGCAGCGCATCGCCACCGGTCGCGCCGAGATCGCGACCTACGTGAAGTCGCTCCCGCAGGACCTGCAGAAGGTCGGCTCGGAGGCCGCGCAGGACATCGGCGACAAGTTCGAGGCGCTCGAGAGCGAGGTGAAGGACAAGGAGAACGAGGTCGTCGAGACGCTCGCCTCGAAGTACGTCGAGGCGCGCAAGGGCCTCGACGAGCGGATCGAGGCGCTGCAGGCCGAGAACAAGGGCCTCGTGGACAAGGCGATCGGCGCGATCAAGGGCGTCATCAACACCATCCGCGAGTTGGCCGCGATGCTCGGCAACGTGCTGGCCAGGGCCGCGAGCGTGATCGGCGACATCATCGGCGACCCGGTCGGATTCCTCGGCAACCTCATCAGCGGCATCAAGGGCGGCATCGACAAGTTCTTCTCGAAGATCACCACGCACCTGAAGAAGGGGTTGGTGGGCTGGCTCTTCGGGCAGCTCGGCGACGCCGGCATCGAGATCCCCGACACGTTCGACCTGAAGGGGGTCGTGAAGCTGCTCGCGTCGGTGTTCGGACTCACGTGGGCCAACATCCGGGGCCGGATCGTGCGACAGATCGGCGAGACCGCCATGGCGGCCGTCGAGAAGGGCGTGGAGATCTTCCAGGTCATCAAGGAGCAGGGAATCGCCGGCCTCTGGGACAAGCTCGTCGAGAAGATCGGCGACATCAAGGAGATGATCCTCACCCAGCTCGAGGACTTCGTCATCACGAGGATCATCACCGCCGGCATCACCTGGCTCATCAGCCTGCTCAACCCCGCCGCCGCCTTCATCAAGGCCTGCAAGCTCATCTACGACGTCGTCATGTTCTTCGTGAACAACGCCGCCCGAATCGCGCAGTTCGTGAACACCGTCATCGACGGGGTCGTCGACATCGCGAAGGGCAACGTGTCGGCGGTCGTCGACAAGGTCGAGAACGCGCTCGGCCAGATGGTGCCGATCCTCATCGGGTTCATCGCGAGCGTGCTCGGCATCGGCGGCATCGGCGAGAAGATCCGCTCGATCATCCAGGCGCTGCAGCGGCCGGTGAACAAGGCGCTCGACTTCGTGATCAAGACGGGGCTGAAGCTCGCCGGGCCGGTCATCCGCGCAGCCAAGGGCATCAGCGCGAAGGTGAAGGCCAAGGTCGCGGCGGGCAAGGCCTGGGTGAAGGGCAAGGCCGAGGCGGGGAAGGCCGCGCTCTCCAAGTTCTTCAAGAAGACCTTCTCGATGAAGGGTGCGGGCCACACGCTGACAGTCCGGGCGGGAGCCACTCGAGTAGTGGAAATGGCGTCCACGTCACCAGGTCCCCTGACCGGCATCATCGTGAGAGTCCTCTCGGATGTTGCGAAGCGAAGGGAGGCGGTGACGGCCTCTCGTCGGCGCGTCACTGAGATCGTCGCAAAGGGCAAGAAGGCCTTGAAGAGCGAACGCGACCTCTTGGATCGGCTGAATCGCTATCTGACGGACTCCGATGAGATGGTTGGTGACCTCCGGAAGATCGACTCACTCCGTGCACAGGTGGAGGCACTCGGCCCCGCTGCACCTGAGGCCGAGGTCGACCGGCTCGTCATGCGCTTGTCGAAGCGTCTCGAGATCTTCGGGATGCGTTACGACCTCCAGGATCTCGGGCCGCTGACTGTTCCGCAGGCGAAGGACGTGGGAGCCGGAGGCTCATACAAGGAGTTCAAGAAGGGTCGTCTGCCGACCTTCGGAACGCTCGAGGCAGAGCACATCTTGCCCGGGTCGATTCTGGGGCTGCTCATTCGCGGTTGGGATCCTGACACCGTCGTCTATGACAGAGAAGGCAGCGATTCGACCTACGCCCGCGACTTCACCTTGCTCGTGCCCAAGCGAATAGCGGACATCAAGACCGACATCGGCTCTCTACGCAACCCCTCGGACCAGAACGAAATCCGAACGTTGAAGAGCACGCTTGACCGAGCTTCCCAGATCTGGCAGAAGCTCGACGCCGGCGAGAAGCTCACGAAGCACGAGCGGGAGACCCTCGCCGGAATGGGCGGACTGTTCAATCGAGTGCTGGCCCGGAGGATCGAGGTGACGATACATGCCCGTGATCAATACATCAGCGAATTGAGACGTGGCGACCGTCACGGTCTTCCGGACACGCAAACACTCGCCCAGGCCATCCGGGAGATTCAGACGCGTCTCTCCGACGAGAAGATCAACCAAGTCATGCTGCAACAGCTCGGGAACGCCTGGCCCCTCGCACAGGGTGCCATTCTGCAGGCCTTAGCCGAAACACCTTGAGGACATCCCGGTGCGTAAACCGCGATCGCCCCGGGCGGATCGACCGCAAGTGGGCGAAGTTGGCGGTGGGTGGCGCGAGAGACAGCCAAGATCGCCCACTCGCGGCATCCGCTCGCGCCGAGAGGTCGCGATTGGTGGGTTGCAGCGGCGGCACACCCGCAGATTGCGACCTCTCGGCGAGGGACAGCGCAGCCGCGGCATCCGGATGCACTCCCGATGGCACCCCGAGCCGGCTACCCCTGCAGCGCCTCGGCGAGCTTCACGCGCGGACCCGTGCGAAGCAGCGAGTTGCGGTAGATGCGCTCGCCGATCCACACCGCGAGCGCCGCGGTCGCGAGGAGGATCGCCAGCGACACGAAGGGCTCCCACCACTGCGCGTCGCCGAGGAACACCCGCATCGGCATGCCCACGGGCGCGGAGAACGGCACGTAGCTCATGATCGTGAGCACCGTCGGGTCGTCGTTGAAGAAGACGACGAGGAAGTACGGGATCATCACGAGCATCGTCACGGGCGTCGTGACGGAGCCGATGTCCTCCGCGCGCGACACCATCGCGGCGGTCGCGGCGAACAGGGCGGCGAGCATCACGAAGCCGACGGCGAAGAACACGACGAACCAGACCACCGACCCGCCGAGGCCGCCGAGCAGCACCCGCTGCCCGGTGACGATGAGCCCGAGGATCGCGAGCACCGCGATGGCGAGGATCTGCGCCATCGCCATGACGCTGTTGCCGATGACCTTGCCGGTGAGCAGCGCCCGCGCCGACACCGTCGACAGCAGGATCTCGACGATCCGCGTCTGCTTCTCCTCGACGACCGACTGCGCGATCGTCGAGCCGAACGTGATCGCCGACATGAAGAACACGAGGCCGAAGCCGAAGGCCACCAGGTAGGCCAGCGTCGGGTCGGTGGCGGCCGGTTCGAGCAGCTCGACGGTCGGTTCCACCGACAGTGCCGAGACGACCGAGTCGGGCGGCGAGTCCAGCCCGTACACGGTGATGCCCAGGGGTTCGGATGCCGCGGGCGCCACGATCGCGTCGACGTCGCCGGCTCGCAGCATCCGCTCGGCCTCGTCCTGGTCGGATGCCGCGACCGGCTCGAGCGCCGGGTTGTCGTCGACGACCGCGGATGCGCCCGCCACGACGGCCACCTTGGTGGTCGTCTCCTGGGCGCCGAAGATGCTCCCGAGCACGACCGACGCGAGCACGGCGAGCATGAGCACCGCGGTCGACCACAGGAACGCCTTGCTGCGCAGCCGCATGGTGATCTCGCGGCCGGCGATCAGTCCGACTCCGTCGAGGAAGCGGGGCGCGTGGCGCTCGCCGGGCGCGTTCGTCGTCTGCGTAGGGTCCGCCTGGGTGGGGTTCGCCTGCGTGGGGCTCGCCTGGGTGCTCATCGCACGACCTCCTTGAAGATCTGGGCGAGCGTCGTGTGCTCGCGGGTGAACGAGACGACCTCGCCGCGGGCCACGGCCTCGCTGAGCACCGCCTGCCGCGCGGCATCCGACTCGGCCTCGAAGACGGCCCACCCGCCGTCGAACGCGTCGACGCGGATGCCGGGCGCCTGCCGTAGCCAGCCCGCGTCGCCCGACATCAGCAGCTCCCACCGCTCGGTGCCGTGCTCGGCGCGCAGCTCGTCGCCGGTGCCGGCGGCGCGGATGCGTCCGTCGGCGATGATCACGAGGTCGTCGCAGAGGCGCTCCACGATGTCGAGCTGGTGCGACGAGAACAGCACGGGCGCACCGGATGCCGCGGCATCCGACAGCACCGACTGCACCGTCTCGACGGCCATCGGGTCGAGGCCCGAGAACGGCTCGTCGAGCACGAGCACCTCTGGCCGGTGCACGAGCGCCGCCGCGATCTGCGCGCGCTGCTGGTTGCCGAGCGAGAGGCTCTCGATCGTGTCGTTCGTGCGCTCGCCGAGGCCGAGGCGGTCGAGCAGCTCGAGCGCGTTGCGGCGGGCGGCGGCCGGCGTCCAGCCGTGCAGCCGGGCGAGGTAGACGGTCTGCTCGAGCACCCGCATCTTCGGATAGAGCCCGCGCTCCTCGGGCATGTAGCCGAACCGGCGGCGGTCGGCCTCGGTGACGTGACGTCCGTCGAGGGTCACCGTGCCGCGGTCGGCCGCGAGCACGCCGAGGATGATGCGCATGGTCGTGGTCTTGCCGGCGCCGTTGCCGCCGACGAATCCGGTGAGGCGGCCGTCGCCGACGGTGAAGGCGACCGCGTCGAGGGCGAGGCGCTCGCCGTAGCGCTTGGTGACGTCGTGGAGTTCGAGCATGGGCCAACCGTACGGATGCCGCGTGGCGTGCGGCATCCGTCGTGCGACGGGTCTTCAGCGGGTGGCCGACGGACGGATCCGCCGTGCGGCGGACCCTTGACGCGCCCGCGGAGGAGGGCCAGCATGGGCCCCGAGCACGTCCGCCTGAGGGTTGGAGGACCCGTGGACCGTCGCAGCGCAGCACACCAGAACCGCCCGAGCCTCGGGCGCCGTCGATGGAGGACCGCCGCCGCGATCCTGCTCGGGGCCGCCCTCGCGACCGCCACGCCGATGGCCGCGGTCGCCGCGAAGCCCGCGCCGTCGCCTGGTGCGCCCGGTGCGGGCGACGAGTACTTTCCGCTGTCGGGCAATGGCGGCTACGACGTGCGGCACTACGGCCTCGACCTCGACTACGAGCCGGCCACCGACACGCTCCAGGGCCTCGCGGTGATCACGGCCAAGGCGACGCAGGCGCTGAGCGCCTTCAACCTCGACCTGGCCGGGCTCGACATCGGGTCGGTGACGGTGAACGGCCGCACGGCTGCCTGGAGTCGCGCCGGCGACGAACTCACGATCACGCCGAAGTCGTCGCTGCCCGCCGGCGCCACGTTCATCACGACGGTCCGCTATTCGGGCGTTCCCCAGCCGATCGACGACGTGCTCGGAGGCGTGTCCGGGTTCCTGCACACCGATGACGGCGCCCTCGTCGCCGGGCAGCCGTTCGTCGCGTCGACCTGGTTCCCGGTGAACGACCACCCCATCGACAAGGCGCTCTACACGGTGCGCATCACGGTACCGAAGGGGCTGGAAGCCGTGTCGAACGGCCGGCTCCTCTGGCACCGCGATACCGGCGACTCGTCGATCTGGCTCTGGAACACGGATGAGCCGATGGCGAGCTACCTCGCCACCGCCACGATCGGCGAGTTCGACCTCGACGCGTACCGTGCCGACGGCATCCGCTACTGGGACGCGATCGACCCCGACCTCATGGCGCCCACGGTGGTGGCGCGCACCGGCTCGCAGTTCGCGTACTCGGGCCAGGCCGACGACTCCTACAAGCGCCTCCAACGCACCGTGACGGTGCCCGCAGCGGGCGGCGAGCTCTCGTTCTCGGTCGACCGTGACGTCGAGGACGGCTGGGACTTCGCATTCGTCGAGGTCGCACCCTCGGGCACCGACGACTGGACCACCCTCGCCGACACGGGCGGCATCCTGCAGGCCGACGCCGGCAATGCCGCATGCGCCGACCTCCTGGCGCAGCATCCGTTCCTCGGGCACTACCTGTCCGAAGCAGACGGCGGCCCGTGCCTGCCGAGCGGGACGACGGGCGACTGGTGGGCGGCCACCGGCGCCAGCGACGGCTGGGAGCAGTGGGCCTTCGACCTCTCGGCGTACGCCGGGACCGACGTCGACGTGTCGATCACCTATGTCAGCGACTACCTCTTCCAGCTCGACGGGGTCGCGATCGACGACGTCGTCGTGCCCGGCGGAGCGGGGTCGACGTCGTTCGAGGACGACGGCGACGCCTTCGACGGATGGACCGTGCCGGGCGCGCCGGCCGGGAGCCCGGGCAACGCCGACGACTGGACCGTCACGTCCGACGGCCCGCCGCCGCTCGGCGCCAAGGCGGCGGCCTCGCTCGCCCGGCAGCCCGAGATCGTCGGGTTCCTCGAGGGCTACTTCGGCGACTACCCGTTCGACGAGGCCGGTGGAATCGTCGACGACCTCGCGAACCTCGGCTTCGCGCTCGAGAACCAGACGCGTCCGATCTACGCGAAGGAGTTCTTCGCCGATCCCGCGCAGGGCGACGCCGTCGTGGTGCACGAGCTCGCCCACCAGTGGTTCGGCGACAGCGTCGCACTCGAGCGGTGGAAGGACATCTGGCTGAACGAGGGCTTCGCCACGTACGCCGAGTGGCTGTGGAGCGAGTACGAGGGCGGCGCGGTGCCGCAGGACTACTTCGACTTCTACCTCGCCGAGATCCCCGAGGACGACCCGTTCTGGACGCTCCCGATCGGGGACCCCGGGCCCGACGACCTGTTCGACCAGGCGGTCTACCTGCGCGGTGCGATGACGCTGCATGCGCTGCGGATGGCGATCGGCGACGACGTGTTCTTCGAGCTGCTCCCCGCCTGGCACGCGCAGCAGCAGAACGGCAACGCCGACACGGCGGAGTTCATCGCGCTCGCCGAGGAGCTCTCGGGCCAGGAGCTCGACGCGCTGTTCGAGACGTGGCTCTACACCGGCGAACGGCCGGCTGAGGCGCTGTCGAACCTCCGGTCGTTCGATGCGGGGCCGACCCCGAAGCTGACGATCCCGCCGTCCGTGCACGGGAACTGACCCGGAAGAGAGGCGACGCGACGACGTCCGGCGGGGGGTTCCGGATGTCGGAGGCGTTGGTTACCCTCATCGGGTGACCAGGGGGCTGGAGGGATCGGAGGGTGCGGGCGCGCCCAGGTCGACCCCCGCCGAGGGGCCATCCGAGGAGCAGAGCAGCCCCGCGGCGGGGCAGGGGGCGTTGCCGTCATCCGCGACCGAGGGTGGCGTCGTGCCACCGCCGGGCGGCATGCGCACGTTCGTGCAGGTGCTCGTCAACACGGCGATCGCGAACGTCACGACGAGCTTCCTCTGGTTCGCGCTGACGTTCTGGGTGTACCTCGAGACGAGGTCGGTGCTCGCCACGGGCATCATCGGCGGCGCGTACATGCTGCTCATCGCGTTCTTCGCGATGCTGTTCGGCTCCATCGTCGACCGCCATCGCAAGATCCGGGTGATGGTCTTCTCGAGCCTCCTGACGCTGGGCTCGTTCGTGGTCGCGGGGGTGCTCTACCTGCTGCAGCCCGAGTCCGCGCTGCTCGATCTCGGCGGCCCGTGGTTCTGGGCGTTCTCGGGCATCATCCTCTTCGGATCCGTCGTCGAGCACATGCGCAACATCGCACTGTCCACGACGGTCACGCTCCTCGTGCCCGAGGAGCGGCACGCCAACGCGAACGGCCTGGTCGGAACGGTCCAGGGCCTGGCGTTCATCGTGACGAGCGTGTTCAGCGGGCTCGCGATCGGACTGCTCGGCATGGGGTGGACCCTGGTGATCGCGATCACGCTCACCCTCGTGGCGCTCGTGCATCTGCTCTTCCTGCGCGTGCCAGAGGAGCAGCCGGTGCCGGCTGAGGGCGAGCGGGCGTCGACGATCGACTTCAAGGGCAGCGTGGCGGCGGTGCGGCGTGCGCCGGGGCTGTTCGCGCTCATCATCTTCTCGACCCTGAACAACCTCATCGGCGGCGTGTACATGGCGCTCATGGACCCGTACGGCCTCACCATCTTCTCGGTCGAGGTCTGGGGCATCGTGCTCGGCGTCACCGCCACCGGCTTCATCATCGGCGGGCTCGTGGTCGCGAAGTTCGGGCTCGGCAAGAACCCGATCCGCACGATGCTGCTGGTGGTGATCGGCATGGGCCTGCTCGGCGCCCTGTTCACGATCCGCGAGTCATGGGTGCTCTACGGCCTCGGTATCTGGGCCTACATGTGCCTCATCCCGGTGGTGGAGGCGTCAGAGCAGACCGTGATCCAGAAGGTCGTGCCGTTCCAGCGCCAGGGCCGGGTCTTCGGCCTCGCGGCGGCGATCGAGTCGGCGGCGGCTCCCGTCACGGCGTTCCTCATCGCGCCGATCGCGCAGTTCTGGATCATCCCCTACATGGAGTCCTCGGCCGGCCAGGCGACGTGGGGGTGGCTACTCGGCGACGGCGACGCCCGTGGCATCGCGCTCGTGTTCCTGTTCTCGGGGCTCATCATGGTGGTGCTCGCGCTGCTCGCCTTCACGACCCGGTCGTACCGCCTGCTGTCGGTGGAGTACCAGCGCGCGCCGGCGTCGGAGGCGACCGAGGCCACCCCCGACGACGCGGACGCGAGCGACCCGGTTCAGCGCACGCGGTAGGAGAGCCCGAGGTGCCCGCTCGGGTGCGTGGCCACGTGGTCGAGCTCGAGCCGGCGCTCGCCCAGGTCGGCGGGCGTGAACGACCGTCCCTCGCCGATCAGCACCGGCACGACGCGAAGGCGCAGGTCGTCGACGAGCCCGCCCGCGAACAGCGCGTCGGCGAGCATGAAGCTGCCCCAGACGACGATGCCGTCGTAGCGCTCCTTGAGCCGGGCGGCAGCTTCGGCGGCGTCGCCGCGGAGGACCTCGATCGATCCCTCGCCCCAGGGGGCCGACTCCAGCGTGTTCGACACGACGAACTTCGGCAGGCGGTTGATCGGCTCGGCGACCACCTCGACCTCGGGGTCGGCGGCGGGCCAGTACTCGGCGAACATCCGGTAGGTGTTCGCGCCGAGCAGGATCGCGTCGATGCCGTCGAGGAAGGCGAGCTGGTCTTCGTCGTTGGGGTTGCCGCCGCGAGCGCTCTCGATGAAGCCGAGACCGCCGTCGGCGTCCGCCCCGTACCCGTCGACGCTCACGATCTGCTCGACGGTGAGCCGGCCCATCAGGCGGCCCCGCCCGTCGCGGCCCCGCCCGTCGCGTCTCCGCCTTCGCCGGCCAGGTGCTCGTCGAGCAGGTCGAACGCGGAGTCCCACCCGTCGTACACGTTCTCGTCGCCGGGTGCCCCGTCGATGCCGCGCACGTGGAACGTCATGAGCGTCTGCTCCCCGCGCTCGCCGTGCTCGGCGAGGTCGATCGTGATGAGCGGCGCGATGTCGTCGGGGTCGTCGGGGTCGGCCCACGTGAACACGAGCCGCGAGGGCGGCGTGATCTCGCGGTAGGTGCCGCCCGTCGGATACTCGCTGCCGTCGGGGGCGACCATCGTGTACGCGTACCGTCCGCCCGCGCGCGGATCGAGCTCGACCGACTCGCGCGGGGTGGTGAGCCCGCGCGGGTGCCACCACGTGGCGGCCTCGTCGGGGTCGGTCCACATGCGCCAGACGGTCTCGCGGGGCGCGTCGAAGACGCGGGTGATGGTGAACTGCTTCGTGCTGGTGGCGGTCTGCTCAGGCATCCGTCTGTCCCTTCAGCTCGCGGAGTCGCTCGTCGAGGAGGTCGAAGCGCTCGTTCCACTCGTCGCGGTGCCGGTCGACCCAGGCGGATGCCTCGTCGAGGGGCTCGGTGCGGAGGGTGCAGCGGCGCCATTGCGCATCGGCGGTGCGTTCGATGAGACCGGCGCGCTCGAGCACCTTGAGGTGCTGCGAGATCGCGGGGCGGCTCATCGCGAACGGCTCGGCCAATTCCCCGACCGTCGTCGGCCCGCCACGGAGGCGCGAGATGATCGCGCGTCGCGTCGGATCGGCGAGGGCCTGGAACACGAGGCTCAGCTCGTCCGTTGCACCCCTCATGTAAGCAACTCCTTATTTAATAAACTGCTTAACCATACGTCGCAGCGGATGCCGCGTCAACAGCTTCTTCGCGTTTCCATGCGTTCGCCCGCCGCCGACCCCTTCCCGCGGATGCCCGGCCGCCCCGCCGACCTTCCCGCGGATGCCCGGCCGCCCCGCCGCGCCGAAATGCAGGAAGTTTCGCCCGACTCGCGGTTCGGCAGAACATGGACTCGCGTACCGAGCCCGGAAGTTCCTCCATTTCGGCAGCCTGCGCGAGCCCGGATCGGGGAGGATCGGGGATATGGCACCTCAGGTACGCAACGTGCAGGCCGCCCTGGACTCGTTCTCGGAGCCGTGGCAGCCCCGACGGCTCGTCAGCGTGAACGACTACGACGTGAAGGTGGTGAAGCTGCTCGGTGAGTTCACCTGGCACAGCCACCCCGAGACCGACGAGCTGTTCATGGTGATCTCGGGCGAGCTCGTCATCCAGTTGCGCGACGGCGACGTCGCGCTCGGCCCGGGGGACGTCTACGTGGTGCCGCGGGGCGTCGAGCACTGCCCGCGCGCCGACGGGGAGGTCTCGGCGATCCTCATCGAGCCGCAGGGCACCGTGAACACGGGCGACACCCCGAGCGAGCGCACGGCGCAGCTGCGCGACCTGGACTGAGTGCGCCCGGCCGGACGACGGACCATCGAGAGGACGCGAACGCAGGGTATGGCCCCGGGCAAGCCAGCCCCCGCGTCCAGTCGTTCCGCGCGCGTCAGGATGCGCGGCATCAGGACGCCGGGCGCACGACCCCGTGCTCGTAGGCGAACACGACGGCGTGCACGCGGTCACGCAGGCCCAGCTTCATGAGCACCTTCGAGACGTGCGTCTTCACCGTCGCCTCGCCGACCCACATGCGCTGTGCGATCTCGGCGTTCGAGATGCCCAGGGCGAGCAGCTCGAGCACCTCGCGCTCCCGCTCGGTGAGCGTCGCGAGTGCGGCCGGTGCCAGGCGTGCCGAACGATTCGAATCCGGGCGGATGCCGGTCGGACTGGACGCGTCCGTCGTCGGCGTGGTCGACGCCGCCGCCGCCGGACGAGCCGGTTCGACCCGTCGGCCGCCGGATGCCGCCACCGCCTCGATCACGCGCCGCGTGACATCCGGGGACAACAGCGCGTCGCCGCGGGCGACCACCTGCACCGCCTCGATGAGCTGCTCGGGGCTGGAGTTCTTCAGCAGGAATCCGCTGGCACCGGCCTCGAGCGCCGCGAACAGGTAGTCCTCGCGGTTGAACGTCGTGAGCACGAGCACGGCAGCAGCGGATGCCGCATCCGCCGTGATGCGCCGGGTGGCCTCGAGCCCGTCCATGCCGGGCATCTGCACGTCCATGCACACGACGTCGGGCGACAGCTCGGCGACGGCCGCCACCGCCGCGGCCCCGTCGGCGGCCTCGCCGACGACCTCGATGCCGTCCTCCGAGTCGAGGATCGTGCGGAAGCCGCCGCGCACGAGGGCCTGGTCGTCGACGACGAGCACTCGGATCACGATCGCACCTCCTCGCGTCGGAGCGGGAAGGAGGCCCGCACGAGGTAGCCGCCGCGCGCCCGGGGGCCGAGCTCGAGGCTGCCGCCGACCGCGGCGACGCG
>NZ_WJSP02000760.1 GCF_009720255.1 Agromyces humi
CCGACGCCAGCGTCTCGAGGCATCCGCGCTGCCCGCAGCTGCAGACCACGCCCGCCGGGTCGACCGGGATGTGCCCGATCTCGCCCGCGACGCCGTGGCCGCCGCGCAGCAGGCGTCCGTCGAGCACGACACCGGCGGCCAGGCCCGTTCCGAGGTTGAGGTACGCCATCGAATGCGCGCGGATGCCGTCGGCCACGCCGAGGAGGTGATGGGCGCCGACCGCGGCGGCCTTCACGTCGTTCTCTACGCGCACCTCCACGCCGAGCCGGTCGGACAGTCGCGGGCCGAGGTCGAGCCCCTCCAAGCCGAGGTTCACGGCGTGCGCGACGCGTCCCGTCACGCTGTCCACCGCCCCCGGGATGCCGATGCCGATCGAGGCGAACGAGGCCGCGTCGACGCCGGCCAGCTCGGTCATGCGCTCGACCGTGCGCAGCGCCGTGGCGACGACCGCCTCGGCGCCGAACCCGGTGGGCATGCGGAACTGATCGCTCAGCTCGCCGTCGGCGCCGATCGCCACCGCGGCCGTCTTGGTGCCGCCGATGTCGATGCCGAGCCTCATGTCGCCTCCGCCGCGACGGCCGCGACGGCGTCGACGGCCACTGCGG
>NZ_WJSP02000761.1 GCF_009720255.1 Agromyces humi
AGGTGCAAAATTGATTATAGTATTCACAGAATGAAGGCCACCTTCGGACACGATCTAAAACCCGCCAAGCGGGCACCGAAATTCAGAGATGAATAAAGTGCACTGTCACCGCAATCCCCATAATGGCGCAATCCACCGCAATTCTAAATAATTTATGGAAAAGCATTGCGCAGCCGATAAGAATAGCCCGGCGTTCTGGAGATCAAGAATGTCCCTCATTTGTGACATGTGGAACTGGCTTGGACAAAAAGGCCTTTTCGTTTTAGTTGGAGGCGCGCTAGCTATTATTCTTATTACGAACTTGACTATGAAAACAAGCGCTAACTTATTTATAGTTTCAGCTTATGACCTGATCAATATGATTGCATTTATTCATTTAGCTATGATTTTTTATTTCGTATTTTATGTCTGCGCTGATCTATCTGCGTACAGATACTTTGGGGTTTTTACAGTAGTAATCATTTTCTCTGCGATTCCATTGGTATTATTTGGCATACGTATACCCTTGTTCACAGAAACGAAGTTTCATTTATTGTTTCACCTCGTAGTGCCCCTGGCCCTCGCTCTTATGATGGCAATTCTCAGTTACCCAATGATAA
>NZ_WJSP02000762.1 GCF_009720255.1 Agromyces humi
GGCCGACGATCGCGGCCGCGCTCGTCGAGGCCGACGTCGAACTCGGCGACGTGGACGCCGTCGCGGTGACCAGCGGTCCGGGGCTCGCGGGAGCGCTCATGGTCGGTGTCGGCGCGGCCAAGGCGCTGTCGCTCGCGCTCGAGAAGCCGATCTACGCGGTGAACCACCTGGTCGGCCACGTCGGCGCCGACCTCCTCGACGACGAGGCGCCGCTGGAGACCCCGACGGTCGCCCTGCTCGTGTCAGGCGGTCACACGTCGCTCCTCCTCGTGCGTGACCTCGTCGCCGACGTCGAGCTGCTCGGCGAGACCATCGACGACGCCGCGGGCGAGGCCTTCGACAAGGTGGCCCGCCTCCTCGGCCTGCCGTACCCCGGCGGGCCCGAGATCGACCGCGCGGCACTGGGGGGTGACCCCACGGCGATCCGCTTCCCCCGAGGCCTCACGCTGCCGAAGGACCTGGTGGCGCACCGCTACGACTTCAGCTTCTCCGGGCTGAAGACCGCGGTGGCGCGCTGGGTCGAGCAGCGCGAGGCTGCCGGCGAGCCCGTGCCCGTCGCCGACGTGGCGGCGAGCTTCCGGGAGGCCGTCGTCGACGT
>NZ_WJSP02000763.1 GCF_009720255.1 Agromyces humi
ACCGGTCGCTGCGGTCGCGGCCGGTGATCGCATCGTCGAGCACGCCGTAGAAGTCGGGGTGGAACGCGACGACCTCGGCGCCGAGGCGCACGAGGTTGAGGCGGGCGTTCCGCCGGATGAGCGGGTCGTACGTCCAGCGCATCTCGGTGACGCCGTGCGCCAGGCAGACCGCCCGCTGGCGGAGCTTGAGGGCGACGCCGATGCCACGACCGCGGGCGGACGGGTCGACGGCGTTCATGTGCGAGTGCAGGTGCAGGCCGCCCGCCCAGCCGAGGAACCCCAGCGTCGCGCCGAGTGGCGCACCAGCGGCATCCTGCACCGCGTCGTCGACGGCGACGAGCACCGTGTTGCCGGCGTGGTCGATGGCCTGGATGGTCGAACGATCGGCTCCGCGGCCCTCGCCCCAGGTCGCCTCGAAGCGGGCCAGCACGCCGTCGAGCTCGTCGGGCCGCGAATCATTCGCATCGGCCTCTACGGGTTCGCCCGTGAGCGCGTGCGCCGCGAACTTGGCGGCGTTGTAGCCGCCACCGCCGACGTACGCGGTCGGTGAGGAGGATGCCGAGCCCGGCGAGGCCGGTCGGGTGGAACTGGAAGGACG
>NZ_WJSP02000764.1 GCF_009720255.1 Agromyces humi
GCCCGCGAGGCATCCGCGGTGCTCGCCGACGCCGGCGACCCGGGCCTGCTCGGCATGGCGCTCAGCAACGAGTCGCAGCTCGCGCTGCTCATGCACGACTCCGAGCGCGCGATGGAGCTGGCCGACCGGGCGATCGCCATCGCGCGCGAGACGGGGGATCGCGCCGTGCTCTCGCACGCGCTCAACAACCACGGCACCGCGCTCATGTTCGGCGCCGACGACCGGGGCATCGACGAGCTCGTCGAGGCCGCTGAGGTCGCGCAGGCGGTCGACGACATGGAGGACGCGGCGAGGGCCTACGTGAACCTCGTCTGGGGCCTGCTCGACCACTACCGGCTCGACCTCGCCGAGGTGCACCTGGCGCGCGCGATGGAGCTCACCGAGCGGGCGGAGTTCATCGGCTTCGTGACGTACCAGCGCATGGAGCAGGGTCGCCTCGACCTGGCGCGAGCCCGCTGGGATGACGCCCTGGCGTCGGTCGAACCGGCTCCGGATGCCCCGCACGCCCGCTGCGTCGCCGTGAGGTTCCCGGGTCCTCGCGGTCGTGAAGGACGAGCTTCTGCACCTGCAGGCACCAGCCAGAACGCGA
>NZ_WJSP02000765.1 GCF_009720255.1 Agromyces humi
CTCGGCTTGCGCCCCGCCTCGCCGAGCTGCGCCGCCGCCACGCGAAGGACCCCGAGCGCCTGCAGCGCGAGACCATGGCGCTCTACGCCGACGAGGGCGCTTCGCCGTTCGCGGGCTGCCTGCCGATGCTCATCCAGGCGCCGATCGTCGGCGTGATCTATGCGCTGTTCGTGCTGCCGACGATCGCGGGCCATCCGAACGCGCTGCTCGAGCAGACCCTGTTCGGCGTGCCGCTGGGTTCCAGCCTCGCGGGCTCGATCGTCTCGGGCACGCTCACCGCCGGTGCGCTCCTGGTCTTCGGGGCCGTCATCGGCTCGATCGCGCTCGTCGGCGAGCTCACGCGCCGTGCCTTCCGCCCGCAGCCGACGCCGCAGAACGGACCCGCTGCACGTCCTGGCGACGCCGCATCGGGGACGGATGCCGCGGCCGCGGTGCTCGGCTCGGCGGCCATGCTCCGCCTGGTCGGCCTCCTCCAGTTCGTCACGGCGGTGATCGCGGCGTTCGTGCCGCTCGCGGCGGCGCTCTACCTGCTCGTCACGGTGACGTGGACCCTCGGGCAGCGGCTCGTGCTGCGGCGCGTGTATCCGCT
>NZ_WJSP02000766.1 GCF_009720255.1 Agromyces humi
GGTCGGCTGGCAGGCGGGCGCACGCACGACCGTGTCGGAACCCTCGGCGGCCGACGCCGCCCTCGGCGGCGCGGCCTCGATCACGCTCGGCATGGGCGAGGTCGTCCCCGTCCCGGTCGTCGGGTCGACCGCCTTCGACGTGTTCGAACGGTCGGCGACGGCCGCCGACGTGCCGGCGATCGCGCTTCCCGCCGACTGGTACGACCCCACCACGATGCGGCTGCTGGCCACCACGCCCGACGGCGTCTCCGTCTACGGCGCCAAGGCGGTGGACGATCCGGCGAACGACGTCTGCGTCGTCATCGCGCATCCGAAGGGTGCCGTCGGGGGGTCCTGCACGAGCGGCGGCCTGTTCGAACGCGGCGTCCTCCAGAGCTCGCTCCATCTCGAGGGCGCCGGGTACTCGGCGACGTGGCACGCCGACGGCAGCGTGCAGGTCACGGTCCCGCGGGGGTGAGCCCGATGCAAGTGGACGACATCGCGCGGCTGGAGCGCATCGCGTACGGCGCCGGGTCGACCGAGGAGGAACGCCGGCGCGCCGCCGACGAGCTGCAGTCGCTGCGCGAGGGGGAGACGGACGGCGGC
>NZ_WJSP02000767.1 GCF_009720255.1 Agromyces humi
TGCCACTGACCCGACCCTGCCGGCGCATCCGCGCGCCACATCGCGCCGGCGCCGCCCGCCTGCACGAGGTCGGAACGCGACGCATGACGGAGCATCAAGGTCTGCCCGAAGAGCTCACGGGTGGCCGACTCGAGTCGGTGCACCGAGCCGGCGGATGCCGCGACGCCGACGCCGCGCGACCGCCCCTCCCTCAGCATGGTCTCGACCATCGCCTGCGCGGCGAGACGATGATCGTCGGGCCAGTCGCGGAATCCGACATCGAGGCCGTCGACGACGATGACTTCCGGCGACGCTGCGACTCCGTGACGCATTCGCTGCACCACGTCGCACAGGCGGTCCCACTGCACGCTCGCCGGCCCGCCGATGATCGTGACCGGCATGCCGGCCAGCCGCGCGGCCCGCGTGACGGCGAAGAGTGCGGTGCTGCGACCGCTGCCCGGCGCCCCCACGACGAGCAGGTGCCCGTCGCGCTGCGGGGACCACGCGAGGATCTCGTGGCGCTGCAGCTCGGGCGCGTCGACGAGGCCGAAGGCCAGCGAACCGGCGGGAACAGGTGCGGCCTCCACGGCTCGGTCGAGCTGCAG
>NZ_WJSP02000768.1 GCF_009720255.1 Agromyces humi
GAGTACGGGCGGGGCTGGCTCGCCGCCCTCGGCCTCGCGGGCATGGAGGACCGCCGCATCGGCCAGCTCTCGGGCGGGCAGGCGCAGCGCGTCGCCATCGCACGGGCGCAGGTCACCGGGGCATCCGTCGTCTTCGCGGACGAGCCGACAGGCGCCCTCGACTCGACCACGTCGGCCGAGGTGATGCGGGCGCTGCTCGACTCGACGACCGGCCAGGGCCGCACGCTCGTCGTCGTGACGCACGACGCCGAGGTCGCCGCACGCTGCTCGCGTATCGTCGACGTGCGCGACGGTCGCATCGTCGGAGAGCGGGTGCCCGCATGATCGCCCGGGTCGCGTGGCTGCTCGCGCGTCCGGGTTCGGCCGGCGCCGCGGCATCCGTGCTGCCCGTCACCGCGTTCGGGATCGTCACGGCGCTGCTGCTCACGGTGATCGGCGGCGCGCAGACCTTCTGGACGTGGACCGACGACGACGGCATCCTCTACCAGGCGCTCGCGGTGATCGCCCTCGTGCTGCTCGTCGTGCCGCTCGTGTCGCTCGGGGGAGCGGCCGCGCGGCTCTCGGCGCGGCGCCGCGACGACC
>NZ_WJSP02000769.1 GCF_009720255.1 Agromyces humi
TGCCACCGGGACCGGCTGCACGGAGACGGCGGCCGGAGCCCAGCCCTCCGGCGAAGCCTGCTGGGGCCAACCCGCGTGGTGCGCCGACGCGTCGGACGCTGAAGTCGCGGCAGCACCACCGACGCCACCGGCACCGTTCGCCGCCTGCGCGTGCTCGACCCCGGACTCGAGACGAAGGGCCTCGGCGGTCTCCCGTTCGCGCAGCTCCCGGCGGGTCAGGGGTCGCTCGGCACGCAGGGGGATCTGAGTGCCTGGCGTGGAACCGTCGGGCACGAGGGGGGACTCGAGCACGTGGAGGGAGACCTTCGGCGTTGGGGGCGGAGATGGACAAGAGGTGAGCATCCCGACCGTACGTCGGCGAGATAACAGGTTGGTAAAGACTAACCGTTCTCAGCGGGGATCGCCACGCGAGACCGCGCGATCCGTCAGGCGGTCAGGGCGCTCGCAGCGGCATCCGCGGAACGGCACGGCTCAGGCCTCGACGCCCGCGGCGCGCAGCGCCGCGGTGAGCTCCTCGTAGAGGCCGGGAGCGGCGGCGACGAGCAGCTCGACGCTCTCGCGTCCGCCCTTCGGTCCGG
>NZ_WJSP02000077.1 GCF_009720255.1 Agromyces humi
CCGCCAGTACTACCAGTTCCCCGAGGCGCTCGACGTGGACCGGTACGACATCGACGGCACGACGCAGGACACCGTGGTCGCGGTGCGCGACCTCGCGCTCTCGGGCCTCGGCGACGCCGACGACGTGGCCTTCACGCGGCCCTGGGGGTTCGACCTCGACGACGTGGGGGCGCCCGTGCTGCTCGTGCAGGGCGAGGGCGACCGCGTCGTGCCGCGACGTCACGCGGCGTGGATGCTGAGCCGCCTTCCCGACGCGACGCTGTGGATGCGCCTCGACGACGGACACGTCTCGGTGCTCGACGTGGTGCCCGACGCGATGGACTGGCTGCTCGACCACGCACGCTGAGTCGCTCAGCCGAGCGAGTCGAGCGCCGCCACGAGGTCGCGGTGCAGGTCGTCGACGTGCTCGAGCCCGACGGAGAGCCGCACGAGTCCCTCGGGGATCGTCGGCTGTTCGAGCGCCCAGCGGCGCCGCCGCTCGAACGTCGACTCGACGCCCCCGAGGCTCGTCGCGTGCACCCAGAGGTCGGTGCGCTGCACGAGCGCGTCGGCCGGCTCCGCGCCGCCGCGCACGACGATCGACACGATCGCGCCGAAGCCCGGGTACAGCACCTCGTCGAGCGCGGGGTGGTCGGCGAGTCGGCGCACGAGCTCCTGGGCGGTGGCCTGCGCGCGCTCGAGGCTCACGGGCAGGGTGCGCAGCCCGCGCAGCGCGAGGAAGGTCTCGAGCGGGGCCGGGATCGCTCCGTGCAGCGAGCGCCGGTGCACGGCCGCGTCGGCCAGTTCGTCGGATGCCGCGACCACCGCGCCCATGAGCACGTCGCTGTGGCCCGAGATGTACTTCGTCGCCGAGTGCACGACCACGTCGGCGCCGAGCGCGAGCGGACGCTGCAGCAGCGGCGTGGCGAACGTGTTGTCGACGGCGACCAGCGCCCCGTGCTCGTGCGCCGCGCGCGCGATGGCCGTGATGTCGGCGACCTCGAGGGCGGGATTCGTGGGCGACTCGAACCACACCATGGCGGCCCCCTCGCACGCGGCGGCCACGGCGGCGGTGTCGGTGATGTCGACGAAGACGGTCCGCAGACGGCCCTGCTCCTCGCGCTCCTGGAGGGCGGCCACCGTGCCCGTGTACGAATGCCGCGGCGCGACGACCGTGCCGCCCGGCTCGACGAGGTCGAGCACCGCGGCGACGGCGGCCATGCCCGACGCGAACGCGACGCACCGGCCGCCCTCCAGCGCGCCGAGGGTCTCCTCGAACGCCGTCCAGGTGGGGTTGCCGTACCGCCCGTACTCGAGCTCGCCGCCCGCGACGTACGTCGAGGTGAGGTGCACGGGCACGCTCATGGGCTGGTCGGGCGTGTGCGGCGGCCGGCCCGCGATGACGGCGAGGGTGTCGGGGTGGAGCGCCGGCGTATCCGGCGTGCTCGCGTCGTGCACGGTCGTGCCTCCAAGGGTCGGGGGAGCGGACAGGGGTCGGAGGAGCCGAGCTCGTGGCATCCGCATGCGCCAGCCTATGACGAGGCCCGGCGTCAGTGCTTCCGGTGGTCCCCGGCCGGCACGATGCCGCTCGTGCCGCCAGGGCCGCTGCCCTCGCTCATGCCCTCGCTCTTGCCCTCCTTACCGTCTTTCCCGTCTTTCCCGTCCTTGTCGTCCTTGCCGTCCTTCTCGGACTTGCCGTCGTCGCCGGGTGCCGGCGCGGGCGGTGCCTGCTCGGACTGCAGCTGCGTGATCTGCTCCTGCAACCGGGCCTGCTCCGCCAGCAGTCGCTGCTGCTCCGCCTCGGTCTCGGCTGCGGCGACGGCCTCCTCGAGGTCCTGGCGCACGAGGTCCATCGCCGCCACGATCGCGGCGAACCGCGCGTCGTCGAGCCGGCCGTCGCGGCGCGCCTTCGACACCTCCGTGGCGAGCTGGTCGAGCCCGGCGATCGCCGTCGGCCAATCGCCTGCGGCGCTCGCGGTGCTCACGGCGACGACCTGGGCCCGCAGGCCCTCCTTCGTCGCGTCGTCGTACTGGGGCGCACAGCCCGACAGCGCCAACGACGCCGCGAGCACAACGGCCGCGATCGGTCCTGCGCGCATGTCACCCCCATCCGTTGCGGTCACGATACGCAGCCGCTTCGGCGAAGTCGCGGGGGTTGACTCGCACCTCACGCGCGGCCCCAGCGGGCGGCCGCCCACCCGCCTCATCCGCGCGGTATCATCTGTAAAAGAAGCATTCATATATGAAAGTAGGCCGACATGTCGGAACTGCTCGAACGCGGCGCCGCGCGCATCACCTGGATCAGGTCCCGGATGCCGCTGCTCGCCGCCACCCGCGAGGACTTCACCGTGCGCCGACCGTTCGCGGGCCTCCGCCTCGGCATGTCCCTGCACGTCGAGCCGAAGACGGCCGTGCTGCTCGAGGTGCTCGCCGCGGGCGGCGCGGAGATCGTCGCCACGGGCAATCACGGCTCGACGCAGGACGACGTGGTCGCCTACCTGCGGAACCTCGGCATGACGGTGTTCGGCCGCCGCGACGACACGCTCGACGAGCACCACGCGAATGTCGCAGCAGTCGTCGACGCGCGTCCCGACCTCGTGCTCGACAACGGTGCCGACCTCGTCGCCGGCATCGTGGCGGCGGGCACTGCGGCCGGGGTGGTCGGCGGCACCGAGGAGACGACGAGCGGCGGCATCCGGCTGCGCGGCGAACTGGCCGGCCGAGTGCCGTTCCCGTCGATCGTGATCAACGACAGCCCGCTCAAGGCCATCGGCGAGAACCGGCACGGCGTCGGCCAGTCGGTCGTCGAGAGCGTCATGCGCATCACGAACCTGATGATCCCGGGGCGACGGTTCGTCGTGGCCGGCTACGGCTGGTGCGGCCGGGGCATCGCGCAGTACCTCAGGGCGTTCGGCGGGCGCGTGGCGGTCGCCGAGATCGACGAGATCAAGGCCTTCGAGGCGGCCCTCGACGGCTACCGCGTGGGCGAGCTCGCCGACCTCGCCGAGTGGGGCGAGTTCTTCATCACCGCGACCGGGCATCCGGGCGTCATCACCGACGCGGTGATCGACCGGATGCCGAGCGGCGCCGTGCTGGCGAACGCCGGGCACTTCCCGTGGGAGATCGACACCGAGGCGCTCTACGGCCGCGCCGTCGCCGTGACCGGCCTCGACGCGGCGATCGAGCGCATCGACCTGCCCGACGGGCGCGAGCTCGTCCTCCTGGCCGGCGGACGCATGGTGAACCTCGCCGGCCGGGAGCCGAAGGGCAACTCGCTCGAGGCCATGGACCTCGGCTTCCTGCTGCAGTCGCTCTCGCTCGAGCGGGTGGCGACGGATGCCGCGTCGCTGGTGCCCGGCGCCCAGCCCGTGCCCGACAACCTCGAGCGCGAGATCGCCCGCCGGTTCGTCCGGGCGCTCGGAGCGGACCGGTGAGCCCGACGCCCGACACCCCTGCGCCGGGGCGCGCCAACGAGTACGCCGCACCGGCCCTCGACAAGGCGCTCGACATCCTCGAGCTGCTCGCGAACGAGGCGGGCGGCCTCACCCAGACCGAGATCGCCGACGCGGTCGGTCGCAACGTCAGCCAGATCTACCGCGTGCTGGCGACCCTCGAGCGCCGCGGGTACCTCACCCGCGATGACCGGTCTGGGCGGTACGTGCTGTCGATGGCCCTGTTCGACCTCGCGCATCGCCATCCGCCGCTGCGGGGGCTCGTCCAGCTGGCGGCGGCGCCCATGCGCGAGCTCGCGGATCGCATCCGACAGTCGTGCAACCTCGGGGTCGACGACGCCGGCGAGGTGCGCATCGTCGCCCAGGCGGAGTCGCCCGCCGACTTCGGCTACCAGGTCCGGGTGGGCGCGCGCTTCCCGCTCGAATCCACGGCGACGGGCGCGGTGCTCTCGGCCGGTGCTCCGGATGCCGCGGGCCGGCGGCTCCCCGGCGAGGCCGAACTGCTCGCCGCCGGGTACCTCACTCGCACCGACCGCCTGCAGGCGGGCATCACCGACGTGGTCGCCGCCGTCACCGACCGCGCCGGAAGCACGATCGCCGCGCTCACGGTGCCGTACATCGGCACGTCCTACAGTGCGGTCGGCCTCGACGAGGTGGTCGCCGCCGCGCGCGCGACAGCGGCGGAGATCTCGGCGCGCCTCGGCGGCACCCGCTGACCGACGCCGGAGGCGGGGCGCGCCGGGGTCAGCGGATGACGCCCTCGTCGAGCAGCGCCTGCAGGCCGGTGCGGAACCCCTCGCGCCCGCCGTGCGACGGATGCCGGACCCGAGGCACCTCCCACCCGCTGCGCGCGAGGCTCGCCTGGGCGACGTTGCCGACGGCCACGACCGACCGGATGCCGAACACGTCGGCCAAGGCCTGCCACGACCACGCCCATTCCGCGGTCTCGGCACCGGTCGGCGTGCGGTTCGACAGCGGGGCACCCGGGCGATGCGGATGCAGGGGGAACGCGCTCCACAGCACGGGCAGGAAGTCGAGGCCCTCGAGGACCTGCCACATCACCGTCGCCGTCGGCTCGGCGGCGACGCCGGCGGCATCCGGGATCTCATAGCCGTGCTCGGTGCCGAACAGGCCGAAGTGCGCGACGCCGCGACGCAGGAGCACCGTGTTCGTGAACGGCACGCCCGTGATCGCCATGCCGCGGTAGCCGGGCGCCTCGCCCACGAGGAGCGTGGAAGGCTGCCGCTCGGCGAGCTGCCGCAGGTAGCGGTCGAGGTTGCGCCGCCGCAGCCCGTTCTCGGGGCGGGAGGCATCGAACGGGTTCGCGCTGTTCGGGCCGGACCCGCCGGCCGCCAGCCGTTCGATGAAGCCGTCGATCGTATCGGGCGCCATGAGCCGCCATCCTACGGCTAGCCTCGAAGCATGAGCCGAACCGTCTGGACCGTCATCGGCGTGATCGTCGCCGTCATCGTCGCCTGGTTCCTCGTCGACGTGGTCTTCAGCCTGCTGTGGTTCATCGGCAAGCTGGCGATCGTCGCCGTGGTCGCCGTCATCGTCTTCTTCGTGCTGCGCGCGCTCGTGCGGCCCTCCGACGACCGCAAGTCGATCGAGCGATGAGCCGCCGTTCGGGCGTCCCCGCGTCGACGCCGGTGCGCACCCTCGGGCGACTCGCACTCGCTGCATTCCTGGTCTTCGCCGGCGTCAGCCACCTGTTCTGGGCGCGCCGCGAGTTCCGGGCCCAGGTGCCGCCGTGGGTGCCGATGGACCCCGACGCCGTGGTGGTCGGCTCGGGCGTGGTCGAGGTCGGCCTCGGTGCAGCGCTCGTCGCCCTGCCGCGCGAACGCGGCCGCATCGGCGCGATCGTCGCGGCGTTCTTCGTCCTGGTGTTCCCCGGCAACCTCGCGCAGTGGGCGGAGCGTCGCGATGCGTTCGGCCTCACGACCGATCGGGCGCGGTTCATCCGCCTGTTCTTCCAGCCGCTGCTCGTGGCGCTCGCGGTGTGGTCGACGTCGCCGAAGGCCGGGTCCGGCCCCACGGCTTGAACACCGACAGCGTCATCGCCACGAGGAGTGCGGTCGACGAGACGACCGGCGGGAACACGAGGTTCGCCGTCACCGCGGGCGCGACGCCGTCGGCGAGCGCCGCTCGGCCGCCGTCCGCAAGCGCCGTGAGGCCGGGCCAGAGCACGAGGACGACGAGCGTCACGAGCACCACGTTGACGACGAGCTTCACGAGCACCCAGCGGTAGCGCACCAGCCCGTACTTCGTGCCGAGCCCCAGGAGCACCCCAGTGGCCAGGGTGACGAGCCCGACGATCACCAGCGGCCACGTCGACACCGCGACGAGACTGGTCGCCGCTGCGCCGGCGCCCATCGCATCCGCGGTCGACGCGGTGACGACGAGGATTCCGAGCGCGAGGTCGAGCCCGAGCCAGATGCCCGCGGCCGCGATGTGCGCGAGCAGGAGGAGCTTTCGCGCGCGGGATGAGAGCGGCATCCGGATGACCCGTGCCCCCGTGCGCGGGAGTGGCGGCGTGCGCGTCGTGGTGCCCATGCCTCCACGATGCCGGTGCGGTGGCGCCGTGGCATCCGCCCGTCGGAGTCACCTGGCGTACCGCCGCGGGCGTACGCGCGATTCAATGGACGCATGACAGTCGTCGTGCTCACCGGCGCCGGCATCTCGGCCGAGAGCGGCGTGCCGACGTTCCGCGACGCGGGCGGACTCTGGGAGGGTCATCGCGTCGAGGACGTCGCCACCCCCGAGGGATTCGCGCGCGATCCCGTCATGGTGCAGCGCTTCTACGACGCGCGGCGCCATGCCGTTGCCCGAGCCGAGCCGAACCCGGCGCACCTGGCACTGGCGCAACTCGAACGCGAGCTCGGCGACGACCTGCTCGTGGTCACGCAGAACATCGACGACCTGCACGAACGCGCGGGCTCGCACCGCGTCGTGCACATGCACGGCGACCTGCTGCGTGCGCGCTGCCTGGCGTGCGGCCGCCGGGTGCCCGTCGCGGCCGACCTCGTCGACCGGCCGCCGTTCCCCGAGTGCGGCGAGCGGATGCTGCGCCCCGACGTGCTGTGGTTCGGCGAGATGCCCTACGACCTCGACCTCATCGACGAGGCGCTGCTCGCCTGCGACCGCTTCGCGGCGATCGGCACCTCGGGCGCCGTGTACCCGGCGGCCGGCTTCGTGATGACGGCTGCCGCGGCCGGCGCGCACACGATCGAACTGAACCTCGCGCCGAGCGAGATCACGCCGCTGTTCGACGAGGTGCGGCACGGCCCGGCGAGCATCGCGGTGCCCGCCTGGGTCCACGAGGTGCTCCAGGCGCAGCGGTAGCCGCGCTCCGCGGCGAGCGGGACCGTACCCCATCGGTCGGGCGCACGACAGGGGGTTCGTCCCGGGCCGCCAGGCCCCTAGGGTGAGGGCATGAGCGATCGACCGCCCTCGCCGGCGCCCACGGAGCCCCTGTGGACCGACCGGCTCGGTCGCTGGAGCATCCGGAGCCTGCAGATCCTCCTCGTCGTGGCGCTCGGCGCGCTCGCCGTGTGGGCGCTGGTGCAGGTGAAGCTCCTCGTCATCCCCGTGCTCATTGCGCTCATCGTCGCTTCGGCGGCCGCGCCGCTCGTCGGCTGGCTGCGACGTCGCGGACTGTCGCCGATGCTCGCGGCGTGGGTGACCCTGGTCGGCGGCATCCTCGTGCTCGGCGGCGTGGTCACCGCGATCGTGTTCGCCGTGCGCAACCAGTGGGACGAGCTGGTCGCCTCGGCAGGCGAGGGCTTCGACGACCTGCAGGCCTGGCTCAAGGACCTGCCCTTCCCGATCGACCAGGAGCAGATCACGTCGGCGCGCGACGCGGTCGTCGACTACGTCACGAGCGCCGAGTTCGGCGCCGGGGCGGTGCGCGGCGTGTCGGCCGCCACGGAGTTCGTCGCGGGCGCGCTGCTCGTGCTGGTCGTGCTCTTCTTCTTCCTCAAGGACGGCGACCGCATCTGGGCGTTCTTCCTCCGCCCCTTCAGCGGCGTGCGGCTCGAGCGCGGACGACGGGTCGGCACGACGAGCGTGAAGGTGTTCGGCGGCTACATCCGCGGCACGGCGATCGTCGGACTCGTCGACGCGGTCGTGATCGGCCTCGGCCTCGTGATCCTGCAGGTGCCGCTCGCGCTGCCGCTGGCGGTCATCGTGTTCCTCGGCTCGTTCATCCCGCTCGTCGGCGCCACGGTCGCCGGCATCCTCGCCGCGCTCGTCGCGCTCGTGGCGAACGGACCGGTCGTCGCGCTCATCGTCGTCGCGATCGTCATCGCCGTGAACCAGCTCGAGGGCGACCTGCTGCAGCCCGTGGTGATGGCGCAGTCGTTGAAGCTGCACCCGCTGGTCATCCTCATCGCCCTCACCGCCGGCACGATCCTCGGCGGCATCGTCGGCGCCGTGCTGGCCGTGCCGATCGCGGCGGTCGGCTGGGCGATCATCAAGGTGTGGGACGGCCCCGACCCGTCGATCGACGCCCGAAAGCCCCTGCGCCGACGGCGCGGGACGACATCGGATGCCAGCTCGCGGGGCGAGCAGCTGCCGCACGACTCCGCCGGCGGAAGCCCGGTGGCCTGACGTGCGCTCGGCCCCGATGTTCACCGCGGCGACGGTGGGCTACGCCGCGAACTGCGCGCTCGGGGCATCCGTCGCCCTGCGACTCGTCGACACCCGCGACGTGCGGTGGGTGCACCACGCACTGTACGTCGCGACCTTCTCGCTGGTCGTCGGGGCCATGAGCTCGACGGTGTGGGGGAGCCCGCGGCGAGCGAGCCGCGCGGCCGCCGCGCTCCTCGCGCCGGCCGCGGTGCCGCTGACGCTCATCCCGTACGCCGGAACCCACACGCGGCGGCATCCGCTCGTCGCCCTCACCGCCGCGCCGTTCTTCATCGCCGCGCTGGTGCGGTCGAACCTGCCCGACCGCACGATGGCGGCCACCCGGAACACCGGCACGACCAGGACGACGAGGAAGTAGGACGCATGGAGCTGCTCGACGCGATCCGCCGCCGCAAGACCACGAACGGCCCGTTCCTGCCCGATCCCGTCTCTGAGGAGCACCAGCGGCTCCTCATGGAGGCGGCGGGCCGGGCGCCGTCGCAGCTCAACAGCCAGCCCTGGCGCTTCGTCGTGATCGAGGACCGCCCGACCATCGAGGCGATCGCGCGCATCTCGGGCGAGAGCATGACCGAGGCGATGTCGAACGGCACGTTCTTCGAGCGCTACAAGCCGTACTTCCGGTTCAGCCAGGCCGAGATGGACGAGCAGCGCAGCGGCATGCTCTTCGACAAGCTGCCCGCCCCGCTGCGCCCCTTCACGAGCCAGGTGTTCACCAAGCGCGGGCAGAAGCTCATGAACACGTTCGGCGTGCCCAAGACGCTCGGCGAGGAGAACCGCAAGCTCGTCGCCGGGTCGCCGCTGCTCCTCGGCGTCATGCTCGACCGCAGCGAGTACCGGCCCGGCCAGCTCTCGTCGTTCTACTCGGTGTTCAGCATGGGCGCCGCCATGGAGAACGTCTGGCTCACGACGGTCGAGCTCGGCATGGGGATCCAGTTCATCTCGTTCCCGATGGAGGTGCCCGGACGGTGGGACGAGATCGTGCGCCTGCTGCGGGTGCCCGACGAGCTCGAGCTCATGGCCGTGTATCGGCTCGGCTACGTGCCCGAGGAGCAGCGCCGGCCCGCGATCGACTGGGTCAGCCACGAGCGCAAGCGGCCGTCGCAGTACGTCTACCGCGAGACCTGCGAGACGCCGCAGGCGGGCTGGGACGACGTGCGCCCGCCCGACCGGGCCTGAGCCCTGCGCGCTCGCGCGATGCGCGCCCACCGGTAGGGCGGCAGCTCCTCGGGCCAGTGCCGGGCGAACGTATGCACGCCCATGCTCGCGTCGCGCCAGAGCTTGCCCGGGTGCCGGAACGGCCGCATAGACACCCCCACCGAGAGCCGCGGATCGCGCAGGACCCTCGTGCCCGGCGGCAGGTGGATGCTGAGGTCGAGGTCGTCGTGCACGCGCTGGTCGTCGCGGCAGACGTCGTCGCGCACGGCCAGCCACAGGTCCCGCCGCAGCACGACCGACGACCCCCACAGCGGCCGATGCCCGAGCGCGACTCCGGCGAGCACGGTGTAGCCGCCGAGGTACGCCGTGATGAGCAGCCGTGATGCGAGCGGCGGCGCGCTCGGCAGCCACGCCCACCCCGTGGCGACCTCGACCGCGGGATCCGCGAAGCGCTCGTGCGCGGCCCGCACCCAGTCGGGAGGCAGCACCGTGTCGGCGTCGACGCGTGCCAGCAGGTCGCCGGCTGCCGCGTCGAGGCCCGTCGACGTCGCCGCCGGGATGCCGACGACGGGTTCGGGGACCACGCGGCATCCGTACCTCGCCGCCAGCGGGCCCAGGTCGCCGTTGCCGCCGTTGTCGACGATGACGACCTCGTCGGGAGCAACCGACTGCGCCCCGACCGAGGCGAGCAGCCGCTCGAGGCGGTCGCGATCGTGGCGCACCGGCACGACGATCGAGAGGGTGCGCGTGCGGCCCGCGCGAGCGGCATCGGCGTCGGAGTGGGCTTCGGCCTCGGCGCCGGCGGTCAGCGGTTCGTCGGGTCGCATGACCCCACGCTAGGCACCGGCCGCGGGCTCCCCAAGGGGCTTGCGCTCCGCCTCGAGCGCGGCGATCAGGGTGGCCGAGTCGTAGGGTCCCTTGTGGCGGCGCTCGCCGATGAAGAACGTCGGCGTGCCGTGCAGGTCCATCATCTGCGCGTCGAGCCGGTCGTCCTCGACGCGACGCACGACCGCGGGCGATCGCAGGTCGTCGGCGAAGCGATCCATGTCGAGGCCGAGGTCGCGCGCATAGCGGCAGAGGTCGTCGGTGGTCAGGTCGTCCTGGTTCGCGAACAGGGTCAGCGCCATCTCGAAGAACCGGCCCTGCAGCGCCGCCGCCTCCACCGCCTGGGCCGATTCCCTCGCGTGCGGATGCACCTGCTCGAGCGGCAGGTGGCGGAAGACCCAGCACACGTCGTCGCCGAAGTGGTCGATCACCGCGTCGATCGATCCGGTCGCCCGGCTGCAGAACGGGCACTCGAAGTCGCCGTACTCGACGATCCGGTGGGGCGCGTCGGGCCGTCCGCGGAAGTGGTCGCGTTCGGGGTCGAACGGCCGCACGAGCTTGGCGCCGACCGCGACGGGCGGCCGCAGCCGGTCGCCGACCACGAAGATGAGCCAGCCCAGCACGAAGGCGATGACGGATGCCGCGAGCACGCCGACTCGAGCGAGATCCTGGGTCTCGGGGTCCTCGATCGCGAGCCCCACGATGAACAGCGCGATCGTGAAGCCGATGCCCGACAGGGCCGCGCCCCCTGAGATGCGCGACACGGTGAGTCCGGGCGCCAGCGTGCCGATGCGCAGCATCCGCACCAGGGCCGTGGCCCCGGTGATGCCGACGAACTTGCCGATGACGAGGCCGGCCACGATGCCCCAGGTCAGCGGCGATGACACGGCGGCCGAGAGCGTCTGCGGATCGAGCCGCACGCCGGCGTTCGCGAGCGCGAAGATCGGCAGCACGATGAAGGCGATGTAGGGCGACCAGGCCGCCTGCAGCCGCTCGTTGATCGAGATGGAGTCGCGGAGGCTGCGGGTCGCGGCGCGCGCGTACGTCGTGTTCGGCGACTCGCGGAAGGCGCGGGTGAGTTCGGCGGCGCGCTCGACCTCCATGCGGCGCGGCGGGAACACCGGGATCACGAGCGCCACGGCAACGCCCGCGAGCGTCGGGTGCACGCCGGCGGCGCCCACGCCGAGCCAGAGGCCGAAGCCGAGCACCGCGTAGGCCGGCCCACGTGCCATGGGCAGGAAGCGCACGAGGGCGAGCGCCACGAGCAGGACCGCGCTGATCACGAGCGGCAGCAGCTGGATGCCCTCGTTGTAGAACACCGCGATGGCCACGAGCGCGCCGATGTCGTCGACGACCGCGAGGGTGAGCAGGAACGTGCGCAGTCGCCACGGGAACTTGGGCCCGATGATCGCGAGGGCGCCGAGCAGGAACGCCGTGTCGGTGGAGATGACGACGCCCCACGCGTGCATCTCGTCGGTGCCGGCGTTGAACAGCATGAAGATCGCGGCCGGCAGCGCGAGCCCCGCGACCGCGGCGATCACGGGCACCGCCGCGCGGGACCGATCGGTGAGCTCGCCGATCGTGAACTCCCGTTTCACCTCGAGCCCGACCGTGAAGAAGAAGAACGCCATCAGCCCGTCGTTGACGAGCTGGTGCAGCGTGAGCTCGGCCTGGAACCCGCCCACGACGATCTCGACGTGGGTGTCCCAGAAGGCGTCGTAGGTCGAGCCCCACGGCGAGTTGGCCCACACGATGGCGATGAGCGTGAAGCAGAGCAGCAGCAGTGCGGAAAGGCGGTCGCCCGCGCCCGCGCCGGCGGGCGGCGGCGTACGGCGGGGCAGGACCGGAGCCGTGGTGGTGGCGCTCGTCATGCGGTCGCTTCGGAGTCTGCGCGCGTCAGCGGCGGGGAGCGCGGACGATCGACCAGAGCGCAGCTGCGAGCAGCACGCCGCCGACGGCGACGATCAATCCGAGAATCGACCAGATCACGGTTTCGATGTCCACGTCCACCTCCGGGGGTTCCCCGCCATTCTGTCGTGCCGGAGCGCGCGCCCACCAGTGGCAATCCGTCAACCCGTTGACCGTCGAAGCGGTGCGGCGGACGCTGGAGGCATCCGCACGCGGCATCCGGCCGAGGCATCCGCCCGACCCATCCGTACGCGGCCCGCGACCGAGGAGACGCCATGACCGACCCACGCGACCACGCCCAGCGACACGACGCCGACCGCTTCACGCCCGACGTCGGCCAGGACGAGACCGAGGGCGAGCCGCGCAACGACGCCGACGACATCATGTACGACGGCGACGACCTCGGCCCCGACGCGAACGAGCTCGACGCCGACAACGCGGTCGAGGAGCAGACGCTCGAGGCGGTCGACCCCGACAACGCGCCCGACTGACCGGGGCTAGACAGCCGGCGACCCGCCGCTCGCTGCCGGTACGGTATCGACGTCCTCATCGGGCGCGGACGGGTCCTGCCTGCGCCCCGACCCGAGCGAGATCGTCGCCAGGAGCCCGACCGCGAGGAATCCGGCCGCCGTGAGCGCCGATGCGCGGGTGGCATCGCTGAACGCCTCGCGCGCCGCCTGCGCGGCCTCGGGCGACTGCGCCTCGATG
>NZ_WJSP02000770.1 GCF_009720255.1 Agromyces humi
GCACCGGATCCGGCTCCGTCGACCCCGTGCCGACGCCGCGGTCGGCCCGATAGGCCGCCTCGTCCTCGCGCGTGAGCTCGACCGAGCGGGGGAGCGCGTCGCCGATCGGCGTGAGGTCCACGCGCGGCGCCCGGTTCGCCGAGCCCGAGTGGCAGCTGTCGAAGAACGCCGTGAGGCTGACGCCCTCGGGGATGATGTCCCAGATGCGGGCCAGGTCGTCGTCGATGATGAGGCGGCCCTCGGCGCGGAAGTCCACGGGGCACAGGGCCTCGTCCTTCGACTCGTCGCCGTCGTCCTCGTCGCCGTCGAGATCGGGCACGAACGTGCCGTGGCCCGAGTACTGCACGGCCAGCACGTCGCCGGGCGCGGCACTGCTGACGAGTTCGAGGATGCCGCGGAGGATCTCGTCGCGGGTGGCCGCGGCATCCGTCAGCTCGGTCACCTCGAACTGCTCGCCGCGCAGCGCCTCGGCCCAGGCGTGCGCGTCGGCCACGCAGCCGTGCAGGCGGTCGCCCTCATCGGGATAGGCGTCGACGCCGATGCACAGCGCACGACGCGCACCCGTGCCTGGCGCGG
>NZ_WJSP02000771.1 GCF_009720255.1 Agromyces humi
GCGGGCTGGAACTCGGTCTGCATGACGATCTGCTTGCCGCCTTCCAGCTTCTCGCGCGTGCGCACGTCCGCGGCGGCGGCATGAAGGATCGGCATCTGGTCAGGACGGTTATTGTGCATCAGGTGATTCCGGCTGGGATGGAGTCACAATTGTGTCTGCGGTGCCCGGCTTCAACCCCTGCCACTGACAGCGTTGTGTCAGGAACTGGCAGCCAGAGTCAGCCGACGCTGGCCGCGATCCGGTCCGGTGCCCCAGTTCCGCCCGAATTTGTCGGCAGTGTTCGAATCGTGCAGTTCTTGGCCCGCTGGGCCGTCGCACCCGGGCGCGATCCGCATATCCTTTCAAAACGACGGCCAAAAGATGCCAGCGGATCAGCAAGAACCCGCTCAACCTATGGTTTAAAACTTGTTGATCTTAACCCTGATGACGGTTACGTTTGTCAGGCAAGCAGCAGCACGCTGTCGGACGCCCCGCTGCACCCACCCCACCCCTCAAAGACTGCGAGGGCGTCCGACAGCAACTAATCTCCCCGAAATCGAACATGTCGCGACCGTCGCAGACAACGACCTGCGAACG
>NZ_WJSP02000772.1 GCF_009720255.1 Agromyces humi
TCATCGAGATCTGGGGCGCGGATGCCGCGGGCCGCCCGTCGACCGAACGCGGCGCGTTCGACCGCGACCAGCACGGCTTCGCCGGCTTCGGTCGCGCGGCGGTCGACCGCGATGGGCACTACTCGTTCACGACGATCAAGCCCGGGGCCATGCGCGAGGGCTCGGCGCCCTACCTGCTCGTGGCGGTGTTCGCCCGCGGCGTGCTGCACCACCTCTTCACCCGGGCGTACTTCGGCGACGAGGCGGAGGCGAACGCCGCGGATCCGCTGCTCGCCCGCGTCGACGCGAGCCGCCGCGACACGCTCGTCGCGACGGTGGATGCGCCGGGCTCCTACCGGTTCGACGTGCGCCTGCAGGGCGACGGCGAGACCGTGTTCCTCGACTACGGCACCGAGGTCTGACGAGGATGGTGGCATGACGGACTGGGGACTCATCGATCCGGGCGCGGCCGACGCGACGGGCACCGACGACGACGCCGTGCTCGCCGCGATGGTCGAGGTCGAGCGCGCGCTGCTGCGCGCGTGGGGCGGCGTGCTCGACGAGTTCCTGGATCCGCAGGCCGACCGGCTCGACGT
>NZ_WJSP02000773.1 GCF_009720255.1 Agromyces humi
GCGGGTGCCACGCTGCTGGCATGGGCGCCCGGGCTCGAGAGCACGGATGCCGCCGCGGCATGACCCGCGCGGCACGCCGCCGCGGCATCCGCACCCTGCAGCGTCGCGGCGAGAAAGCCGGCGGCGAACGCGTCGCCGGCGCCCGTGAGGTCGCGGATGCCCGCCACCGGCGCCACGTCGACGCGCTCGGCGAGCTCGCCGGCCACGATCACGTCGGTCGGCAGCGGCCCGTGCTTCACCACGACCATCGGCGCGACGGATGCCGCGACGGCGCCGCCACCCGCCAGGCCCAGCAGGGCGGCCTCGTCCTCGTTCGCGAGGCACACGTCGGGGTGGATCGCGCGGATCAGCCCGATCGCCGACTCGATGCCGAGCGCCGACAGCAACCCGGTCGAGGACGCGTCGACCGAGACGCGCGCTCCCGCCGAGCGGGCGACGGCCGCGAGGCGCACGCATTCGCCCCGCATGGGCTCGAGCTCGAGCCCGTACGCGGGCAGGTGCAGCCACGCGACGCCGTCGAGCCACGCGTCGTCGACGTGGGCGAGCTGGGCGGACGCGCCTCGATCGGGGAACAT
>NZ_WJSP02000774.1 GCF_009720255.1 Agromyces humi
CGAAGGCGATTTCGAGGCCGTGCAGGCGGTCGCCAACATCTGCGACAAGGCCATCGTCGCCAGCCTGGCGCGCGCCGGGGCGGCCGACATCGAACGCGCCTGGGCGGCGTTGAAGGGCGCCCGCAACCCGCGCATCCACACCTTCATCGCCACCTCGCCGCTGCACATGAAGGTGAAACTGAACAAGTCGCCGGAAGAGGTACTGGAGGCGATCCGCTTCTCCGTCGGTCTCGCCCGCAACCTGTGCCCGGATGTCGAATGGTCGGCGGAGGACGCAACGCGCTCTGATCCCGATTTCCTGTGCCGGGCGGTGGAAGTGGCGATTCGCTCGGGTGCCACCACCATCAACCTGCCCGACACGGTGGGTTATGCGACGCCGGAAACCTATGGCGCCATGTTCCGCGACGTGATCACCCGCGTGCCGAACGCCGATCAGGCGATCTTTTCCACCCATTGTCACAATGATCTGGGCCTCGCCGTGGCCAACACGCTCTCTGCCATCATGGCCGGCGCGCGGCAGGTGGAAGCCACGGTCAATGGCATCGGCGAGCGTGCCGGCAATGCCGCGGTGGAGG
>NZ_WJSP02000775.1 GCF_009720255.1 Agromyces humi
GCCGGTCGTGGTGACGCTGCGCGACATCGCGTCGTTCCGGCCGGCGGCGCCCGGCAACGGCATGGAGCCCGCCGGGTGGGCGGTCGAGGGCCTGCCGGCGAACTTCGTCGCCGCGGCATCCGTGCAGGTGGTGTCCGGCACGCTGCTGGGGCAACCGGCCGACGTGCGGTTCACGCCGGTCGGCTACCGATGGGGCCACAGCGACGGGGCCGTCGTCGACAGCGGCACTCCAGGCGCGACGTGGGCGGCGCTCGGTCAGGGCGAGTTCACCGAGACGGCGACGAGCCATGTCTACCCGACGTCCGGCGAGTACACGGTGGACGTCGCAGTGACGCTGCGGGCGGAGTACCGGTTCGCCGGCTCACCGTGGCGCGCCATCGCCGGCACGCTCACCGTGGCCGGCGTCCCGCAGCGCGTGCTCGTCGGCGAGTTCGACACCGTGCTCACGCAGGGCGACTGCAACGCCCATCCCGACGCTCCCGGCTGCTGACCCGGCCGACCGGATCAACCCGTGCCGCTACAGGGCCGCGGTCGACGGCTCGCCGTTGACCGCGGCCCTGTAGCGGCACGGG
>NZ_WJSP02000776.1 GCF_009720255.1 Agromyces humi
CCACCCCCACGGCATCGGAGAGCCGGGCGGCCAGGCCCGCGACATCCGGGCGCGCACCGACCAGGTCGTTCGCGCCGACCAGCACGCTGACGAGATCGGCGCGCTGGGCGACGGCGAGTGGCAGTTGCACGTCGACGACATCGGCGACCCGGCGGCTGCGCACCGCCAGGTTCGCGTACGACACCGGATCCGCCGGGCTGGCGAGGGCGAGGAGCAGTGCGAGCCGGTCCGCCCAGCCGCGGAACTCGCCGGTGCCCGCGCGCGACTCGTCGCAGAGCCCCTCCGTGAGCGAATCGCCCACCGCGACGTAGCGTCGCCAGGGCGGTGGCGCGACGGGCGGGGTGGGCTGCGCTCCGGATGCCGCGGCGGTGGCGTCCCGCGGCCACGCGGGTTCTCGCACCGGCCGTCCAGGGGTGGTTCGCTCCCGTGCCTCCAGCACGGCGCCGGAATTGCTCGTGGCGGGCGCCGCGCGGGCGACAGCGCGACGCGCGATCACGCGCTCGTAGTGGCCGACGAGCTCGTCGCCGAGCACGTCCCAGCCGCGGCCGTGCACCGCCTCGCGTGCACGCACG
>NZ_WJSP02000777.1 GCF_009720255.1 Agromyces humi
TCGCTCGCCTTCGGGGCGGGCGCGCGAGCCTGCCCGGCCCAGGACCTGGCGCTGGCCATCGCGGGCGCGGTCGTCGAGGAGCTTCGCACATGCTGACACGCGAGGAGTTCCGCGCGCTGCACCGGCCCGGCGATCCGTTCGTGCTCCCGAACGCCTGGGACCTGGCGTCCGCGCGATGGCTGACGGCGGCCGGGTTCCCCGTGCTGGGCACCACGAGTCTCGGGGTCGCCGTCACCGCGGGACTCCCCGACGGCGCCGGACGGACCGCCGGTGCGACGTTCGCGCTCGCGCAACGCCTCACCGCCGCGTCGATCGCCGTGACCGTCGACATCGAGGCCGGGTTCTCCGACGACCCGGCCACGGTCGCAGCGTACGTGTCGCGGCTCGCCCACCTCGGCGTGCTCGGGGTGAACCTCGAGGACTCCGATGCCGACGGCCGCCTCGTCGACCCCGCCGTGGCGGCCGCGAAGATCGCCGCGATCGCCGCCGCAGCCCCGGCGATGTTCATCAACGCGCGAACGGACCCCTTCTGGATCGGCGGCGACGCCGGCCCCGCAGCGCGCCACGAGG
>NZ_WJSP02000778.1 GCF_009720255.1 Agromyces humi
CCCAGGCCGATGCCGGGGTCGACGCCGGGTCCCAGGCCTACCGCGGCGAGGGCGACGGCGACACCGGGAATGAGGCTCGCGCGTGAGGCAGCCGGTCGCCGGCGACCTGCCGACGCTGCACGCCGAGAGCGCTGACGGAGTGCTCATCGCCTACCGGGTGCACGGCGCGGCCGAGGCCGACGAGCGACTGCCCCCGGTGCTGCTCGTGCACGGGTTCGCGTCGAACGCGGCCGTCACGTGGGAGGGCACCGGCTGGGTGCGGGCGCTCCTCGACGAGCATCGCGGCGTGATCACCGTCGACCTCCGCGGCCACGGCGACAGCGACAAGCCGGTCGAGGCCGATGCCTACGCGCCCGAGCGGCTCGGCGGCGACCTGCTCGCCGTGCTCGACTCGGTCGGAGCGGGCGACGTGGACGTCGTCGGCTACTCCATGGGCAACCGCGTCGTGTCGGCGCTCACCGAGCTCGCGCCCGAGCGGGTGCGGCGCGTCGTCATCGGTGGAGCGGGGCCGACCGAGCTCTTCGCCACCTGGGACCTCGACGAGGCGCGGGCGCTGCTGCTCCGCGACGA
>NZ_WJSP02000779.1 GCF_009720255.1 Agromyces humi
GGCCCGCGAACGGCGGCGCTATGAACGTCAGGAGGTGCGCCGCTTCACGAAGCGGTCGCGTCGGCGCCGCATCACCTGGGCCGTCGTCGTCGGCGCGGTCCTTGCGCTCGTGGCGGTGATCGGGGTGGGCGCGTACTCGCCGCTCATGGCGTTGCGGGACGTGCGCGTCGAGGGCGCGCAGCGCATCCCCGCCGCCGACGTGCAGGCCGCGTTCGCCGGCGTCATGGGCACGCCGCTCCCGCTGATCGACTCCGGCGACGTGCAGGCGGCGCTCGCGCGATTCCCGCTCATCGAGACGTACGTGACCGAGACCATCCCCCCTGGCACGCTCGTCGTCCGCATCGTCGAGCGCACGCCGGTCGGCGTGATCGACACTGGGTCGGGCCTCGAGCTGGTGGATGCCGCGGGCGTGGTCATCGACCGTCCGGAGGCGGTGCCGGCCGGACAGCCGCTCATCGAGGTCGACGGCGGCACCGCCGACGAGGGCTTCCGTGCCGTCGCCTCGGTCGTGCGGAGCCTTCCCGCGGAGGTTCGCGGGCAGCTGACCCGGGCCACGGCCGCCACG
>NZ_WJSP02000078.1 GCF_009720255.1 Agromyces humi
CGACCGGGTCGAGGTCGTCCAGGTCAACGGGAAGGACGCGCTCCGTGTCGTCGACCTGAAGACCGGCAAGGAGAAGACCGCCTGGGACCGGAACCGGTACGGCGACGACCACGGCGATCAGATCCGCACCCGCTGCTCGTTCGGGTCGAGCACGAAGACCTCGGTCGCGCGCGCCACGTAGAGGCGATGCGGTGCGTCGCCCGTGACATCCGCTTCCACCCACTCCCGGATGCCGCGTGCCAGCGACTTCTCGCCGAACACGGCGAGCGCGGCCCCGAGGTCGGCGTCGTCGACCTGACCCGCGAGCGCCTGCACGTACACGGCTTCGGCCTCGCCGACGGGGGTCGTCGAGTCGAAGATCGCGAGGGCGACCTCGGGGCGCTCCTCGATGTTGTGCGAGTGCCTGCGGGTCATCCGTGACACCCAGATGAACTGCATCAGTCCGTCGGCCGCGAACCACACCGGTGTCGCCCACGGCGTGCCCTCCGCGTCGGCGGTGGCGAGGGTCAGGTAGTCGTTGGCCCCGACGACCCGCCGGGCGGCGGCCGCGGCCTGTTCTGGGTTCCACACCGAAACGTCCATGCCGCTCACGGTAGTCGCGGGGCGGGCGGGCGTCACGCGGACGTCGCGTGGAACCCGACGATCACGATCACCGACAAGTCGCGGTCTTCACGAACCTGCAGTGATCGGATGCCGCGAGGGCCGCTCGCGGCATCCGCATCACGCTCACTGCACCGACCGGATGCGCTCCCGGCGCCCGGGGATGCCGTTCGCCACCGGAACCCACGCGCCGTCGCGCTCGACCTCGTAGGCGCGGAACGCGCACGGGATGCCGCGAGCCGTCATGGCGTCGAGCGAGTCCATGAGCTGGAAGTGCAGGTGGGGCGACGTCGAGTTGCCGGTGTGGCCGACGCGTCCGAGCACGTCGCCGACGCGAACGCGCTGGCCCTCGGCGACCGCGACGGTGCCCGGCGCCAGGTGCACGAGGGCGGCGAAGACGCCGGCGACGTCGGCGTGCCGCAGGATCACGTGGTTGCCGAGGATCGACGGCAGCTTCTCGGGCGAGAACGTCGCGGCGTTCCTCAGCTGGTGCCAGAGCTCGCGCGCCGGGTGGATCCACTGCCGCTCGGACATGCCGTCGACCGCGCGCACGACCTCGGCGTCGAAGGGCGCGTGGATGGCCGCGCCCCACGCGTAGCTCTCCCGGGTCCGCCCGCCGAAGAGCTCGCCGCGCAGCGTGCTCGCCGGGTGGAAGTGCACGCCCCTGCGCCGGTCGACCCGCAGCAGGTCGTACGCGTATCGCTGCCCCAACAGGTCGGTGCCGTGGCTCGGGACCCGGTGGGCCGGGGTCGTGACGGCCATCCAGCCGTCGCCGCGCAGCGGGAAGTCGACGACGAACGGGTGCTCGAGCGTGTGCTCCATGGAGAGCGAGGGTAGCCGTCCGGGAGCATGTCGGCAGCCCGGAGTAGCTTCGGCGCATGGTCACCACGGTTCAGCCCTTCGAGGTCCGCGTCTCCGACGACGTGCTCGTCGACCTGCGCGAGCGCCTGGCGCGCACGAGGCTCCTGCCCGACTCGCCGCGCACTCCTGCGTCGGGCATGAGCGCCGCGTACCTGCGCGAGCTCGTCGACAGCTGGGTCCACTGGGACTGGCGGTCGCGCGAGGCCTGGCTCAACGGGCATCCGCAGTTCATCGCCGAGATCGACGACGTCGACCTGCATTTCGTCCACCTGAGGTCCTCGCAGCCGGATGCCCCCGCGTTGCTGGTCATGCACGGCTGGCCGCACACGTTCGCCCTGCAGCTCGACTTCGCCGACCTGCTGCCCGACTTCGACGTCGTCGTGGCGAGCCTGCCCGGGTTCGCCTTCTCATCCCCCTACGCCGACGGCCGCATGACCGAGCAGCGCCTCGCCGCCACCATGCACGCCCTCATGACCGACGTGCTGGGCTACGAGCGCTACGTCACCTACGGCGAAGACGTCACCGCGAACGTCAGCGACCTCATCGCGGCGCGCTACCCCGAGCAGGTGGCCGCCATCGTCGCGACGCACGCGCACTTCCCCACGGGCGACGAGCGCGAGACGCTGACGGATGCCGCTGAGCGCGCGTTCTTCGACGACCTCGCCGCCCGGCACAACACCGACGGCGCCTATGGGCACGTGCAGTCGACCCGGCCCGACCTGCTCGCCGTCGCGCTCAACGACTCGCCCGCCGGACTGCTCGCGTGGCTCGCCGAGAAGCTCGTCGGCTGGAGCGACACCCCGCCCGGCGATCCGTCGGCGGTCGAGCGGCGCATCTCGCGCGACCGCATCCTCACCGAGGCGATGATCTACTGGGTGACCCAGTCCATCGGGTCGTCGTTCCGCCCCTACTACGAGGGCGCCGACCAGCCCGACCCGATCCCGCCCACGTCGGTGCCGGCCGCCGTCTACATCCAGCGCCACGAAGGCGGGTATCCCGAGTCGATCGCCCGCCGCCACTACCTCGACCTTCGCGAGTTCGACCGCCTCGACGAGGGCGGGCACTTCGCGATCGGCGAGGTGCCCGCCGAGCTCGCGCAGCGCGTGCGGGCGTTCGTCGCCACGCTGCGCTGAGGCGCCCCCGCCACCGAATTCTCGAAGGGAATGTTCGTTCGGATCGGGGCGGCGACGCGAGCCGGCGGGCTTGCCGCCAGAGCTCGCTATGCCGCGGTGACGGCGCGCTCGGCTTGCGCGAGGTTCGCGACGAGCTCGTCGCGGGTCTGCGCGCCGGCCGAGTAGGCCGGCTGGTCGCGCTCGACGCGCCAGCTCTCGGCGAGCGGGCCGACGTTCACGGTGTCGAAGCCGAAACGGTCGTAGAGGTCGGTCACGAACTCCGCGGCATCCGCGAAGTCGCTCGCCGTGGCCAGCGCGCGACGGCCGGGCGTGCCTGCGGGCCTGCCGTCGGTCGTGATGTCGCGAGCGGTGATGTGGTTGAAGCCCTTGGCGACGCGGCTCTCGGGCAGGTGCTGCTGCAGCATTCCGCTGACCGTGTTGCGGCCCTCGTCGAGCTCGGCCACGTGGCCGTCGCGCTCCCAGTAGTAGTTGTTCGTGTCGATCACGATCTTGCCGGCGAGCGGCTGGACCGGGACCGCGTCGAAGGCCTTGAAGGGCACCGTCACGACCACGACGTCACCCGCCGCCGCGGCATCCGTCGCCGTCGCCGCACGGGCATTCGGGCCAAGCTCGGCGACGAGGTCGGCGAGTGTCTCGGGTCCGCGCGAGTTGGCGATGACCACCTCGTACCCGTTCGCGATGGCGGCCCGCGCGACCTGGCCGCCGATGTGTCCTGCTCCGATGATTCCGAGTGTCGTCATGCTCTGGGCCAACGGGAAGCGCGGCCGGGTTGTTCCCTCCTACCTGTTCGCCGCCGGGCTGTCCCCCAAAACGGGGTACATTCTCCGATTCGGGCCCCGTTCGTCCATACACTCGGATCCATCCCGATCCGCCCATCGCGCCGCATGGCACCGCACCCGCACCTGCACCCCGCACCCGCAGCCGCACGCGAGGACTCCCGCCGAACTCCCGCTCGGCCGTACCCCGAAGGACCCTGTATGAAACGCGCCATCTCCGCGCTCTCCGTCGCCGCGCTCGGCGCCGGCCTCGCCCTTGTGGGCACCGTCGCTCCGGCCGCGGCCGCCGACTCCACCTCCACGCCCGGCGTCGCGGCGAGCTGCATCTCGCTCGATGTGAACCTCACGGGCTACGCCACCGACCCGGGCGCCGCCGAGGTCACCGAGGAGCGCGTCGTCACGCCGGCCATCGCCGAGGTGAGCCACACCGACTACGTCTACACGAAGCACCTCGGCCTGGGCCCCGCCACGCACGTGTCGCACAAGTGGTCCGGCGCGGACCTGATCTACGACTGGACCTGGTACAAGTACTCGGGCCAGAGCCAGAAGCACGTGGAGGTCGAGGCACAGGCCGAGGTCACCGAGACCGTCGTGGTCACCCCCGCGGTGCCCGCGAACGCGACGCCGAACACCGTGACCGTCGAGGTCGGCGGCGAGGTCGTGCTGGCGACCACGACGTTCGGAACGGACTTCTCGCAGAGCTTCCCGCTCGACAAGCACACCGAGCAGCCGTACACCGTGACCGTCGCCTCGTTCGACGGCCAGGGCGGCGGCGTCTTCACTGGTACCTCGCCCGCGTGCGACCTCGGCGACTGGAACGCGAACGCGGTCATCACCCCGTCGTGCGGTTCGGCACTCGTCACCGTCACGAACGACGAACTGCTCGCCGACCGCATCAACGGCACGTACTCCGCCGTCGTCTACGTCGACGGCGATGCGGAGGAGTTCCTCGCGCCGCAGGAGGGCGAGACCCAGACGAAGACCCTCACGTTCGCCGAGGACTCCGGTTCGCACGTCATCGTCGTGCGCACCGGACCTGCGCACGGTGACGTCGAACTGGCCCGCGCGACCGTCTCGAGCGACTGCGTGGTGAATCCCGGCAACGGCGGCGAGGAACCGACCGACCCGACGGGCACCCTGACAGTGACGGGCAACCTGGTTCCCGGCGGCACGATCACGGTGACCGGCGCCGACTTCGCGCCGAACACCGAGCACGGCGTCGAGCTCCACTCCACGCCCGCCTCGCTCGGCAACGCCACGACGGATGCTGAGGGCGGGTTCCAGCTGACCACCACCATCCCTGCGGGCACTCCGACCGGCAGCCACGACATCGTCGTGGTGCTCGCCGGCACGGAGCTCACCCGCGTGGGCATCGTCATCAGCCCCGCAGCGGCCACCACGGCGCCGGCGGCGACGGGCACGACCGGCGCCTCCACGTCGTCGACGTCGGCGTCCGACGACCTCGCCGAGACCGGCGTCGACGGCTCGACGATCGTGCTGCTCGCACTCGCGCTGCTCGCCTTCGGCGGGCTCGCCGTCGGCACCACCCGCGTCGTGCGTTCGCGCGTCTGACGCGTCCAGCACCGCACACGCTCACAGCAGCACAGCACCAGGACGCGCACCACCGGAAGGGCCTCGCGGCGATCGCCGCGAGGCCCTTCCGCGTCAGGGTCCGGCTCCCTCGGACGGGGCCTTCCGCATGAGTGCTCCCGGGTGAGAGGCTCGTGCGAAGCGCGCCGCCCGTCAGCGCGCGAAGGCCCGTCACCGCATTCGCACGTCCACCCGCAGACCGCACCCGAAGGCACCCCGATGTCGGCACCGCAGCCCGAAGCGACCCGCGACCCCGGCGCGCCGGGAGCACCCACGCCGACACTGCCCCCGGCCGGGTCGCCGCCGGGCACCACCGCGCTCGCGTGGATCTCGCTCGTGCTCGGCATCTTCGCAATCCTCGGCTCCGTCAACCTCTTCCTCGCCGACCCGCTGACGATCATCGCCTGTGCGGTGCTGGCGGCGATCGGCCTCACCACGGCCATCGTCGCGGTCGTGCGCGTTCGGCGAAGTGGCCGGCCTGCGCCGGCGATCGGCGTCACGGGACTGGTGGTGTCCGCGATCGCACTCGTGCTCACGTTCTTCGGCGTGCTGCAGTTCGCGTTCCTCTTCGTCTTCGCCGAGCGTCTCGAGCCGCCCGAGCCGACGCACTCGAGCGCCGAGATCGCCGCCGAGCAGGCCGCCACCGAACGCGAGTACACCGCGGTGGCCGAGACGGCCGCCGACGCGCTCGAGTCCGTGCGCCTGCCCGACGGCAGCTATCCCATGCGGCTCGCCGTCACGACCGACCAGCAACAGCTCATCACGCCGGACGGCGAGGTGATCGCCGAACTGCCGTTCGACACGGACGTGGGGTACACGGTGTACATGGACGCCGCGAAGTACGAACTGCGGCTGTTCGGACCGAACGGCACGCGGGCGGTGGTCGACTCGGAAGACGGGATCACCGTCGAGCATGTGGAGTACGCCGACTGGTGAGCCCCACCGAGGAGAGGACCGCGACGTTGCCCGCACAGACCGAGACCATCGTCATCACCGGCGCCGCCGGACGCATCGGGCGTCAGGTGGTGCCGTTGCTCGGCCGGCCAGGGCGTGAGCTCCGCCTCCTCGATACGGCCCCGGCACCGAGCGGGATGGACCTTCCCGACGGGGCGAGCTGGCGCGACGTCGCCATCGAGGACGACGCCGGAATGCGCGAGGTGCTGGCCGGGGCATCCGCGCTCGTGCACCTCGCCGGACTCTCGTCCGAGCGGCCGTGGGCCGACCTCCTCCGCGTCAACATCGACGGCACGCAGCGCGTGCTCGAGGCCGCCCGCCACAGCGGGGTGCGCCGGGTGCTGCTCGCCAGCTCCATCCACGCCGTCGGATTCGCACCCGCGGCCGACGCGGCATCCGCTGCGCCCCTGCTTCCCCGCCCCGACACGTTCTACGGCGTGAGCAAGGCGGCGATGGAGGCGCTCGGCAGCCTCTACGCCGACCGCTTCGGCATGTCGATCGTGAGTGCGCGCATCTGCGCGTTCACGTCGGAGGCCGGCGATCGTCGCGGCGCCGCCCAGTGGCTCTCGCCCGGGGACATGGCGCGCCTGATCGAGGCGGCGGTCGTCCTCGACGACGGCCGGCACCACCTCGTGTGGGGCGTCTCGGACAACGCCGACGGATGGTTCTCGCTCGCGGCCGGCCATGCCATGGGCTACCGGCCCGAGGACGACTCACGCCAGGCACGCCGCCTCGCCGACGGCACCGCCCCTTCGCCGCTCGAGCCCTTCGGCCCGCTCGGAGGGGTGTTCACCGACGACGCGCATCCGGTGGGCGAAACCTGGGGGTGACGCCCACCGGATGCGGGACGGCTACTTCACCGTCACCTTCACGGGCTTCGATGCCGTCTCGCCGTTCGCGTTGGCGAACACCGCGACGAGCGTGTGCTCACCGGATGCCACACCCGAGAGCTTCACCGAAGCGCCCTGCGCCGACGGCGTGGCCGCGACGAGCGACCCAGATCCGACGACGACCCCGTCGAGCTCGAACCGGTAGGACGTCGCGTTCGTGCCCCACCACAGGTTCGCCGTGGCCGTGAAGGAGCTCGCCCCCTTGCGCTGGTCGGTGCTGACGACGGGCGTCCCAGGCGCGGCATCCGTCACCCTGACCGTCGTCGAGGTCGTCGCCGTCGCGCCCTTCGAGTTGATGAGCTCGGCCGTGTAGACGTAGGTCCCGTTCGGCTTGCCCTCGAACGAGACGCCCGTGGTCTGGCTCATGCCGGCGGTGCCGCCGAGCACCTTCGTGGCCACGAGCGCGCCGTTCTCGTAGAGGCGGAAGATGCTGCCCGGCGTGCCCCACCACAGGTTCATCACCACGTCGTAGGCGCCGTCGTGCAGGCCGTACTCCCAGCCGCTCGTGTTCGAGAGCGTGCCACGACCCGGGGCGGATGCCGCACCGTCGGCGGGCACGACGAGTATCGTGCTCGACGACTCCGTGACGAGCCCCGCGTGGTTGGTCGCCCGCACCGTGACGGTGCGCTCGCCCGCGAGCCCGATGAGGTCGACCGCCGCGTCGGGCGCGACGGCCTCGCCGTCGAACGTCACCTCGAGCGAGCGGATGCCGCTCTCGGGGTCGTCGGCGGTGACGGCCAGCTGCAGCGGGGCGTCCGCCACGACCGTGCCCGACGGGAGTCCGGCGACCACGGGCGCCGTCTCGTCGGCAGCCGGGGCGCCGACGTACGAGATCGACGCCGCCGGAGGCTCGGCCATGCCCTCGCCGATGAAGAACGACGGGTTCGGCGGCTGGTTGTACGCCGAGTTCTGCCCCGCCACACCGACGCGGTACTGCGCGTCGTGCATCAGCGTCGGGATGCGCGTGTCCGTGGCATCCGTCGTCGTGGAGATGCGGATGCCGCTGCCGTCGGCCAGTCGCACCGCGAGCTCCTCGCGCCAGTCGCCGAACAGGTCGGCCTGCACCACGGGGTTGCCCTTGGTGGTGTTGTTCGTGAGGGTGCCGTCGAGGCGCAGCAGCTCGACCTCCTTCTCGGCCGCCGGGTCCCACTTCGAGATCGTCGGCACGCCCGAGGCGTTCGCCTCGGAGTAGTCGTGGTCGGTGATCTCGCGCAGCAGGTCGCCGTCCCACCAGGTGACGAAGTTCGCGGCGGGGATGTCGGTCGACAGCACCTCGCCCGAGGCGGACTTCAGCGTGCCGACGGGCGAGTTCCACGCGGCGTCGCCGCCGATGTTCCACGCCTCGGCGCCCGGGTGGGCGGCATCGATGTCGGCGGCCACGCCGCGACCGGTGTCCTTCGTCGCCTTCGTCGACCAGAGCACGGTGCCCGTCTCGGCGTCGCGCATGGTCGCGCCGATGCCGCCGTTGCCCGAGACGTCCTCGTGCACGCCGAAGCTCTCGAGGCCGGGACGGTCGGTGACGAAGTCGCCGACGTGCAGCGCGTCACCGTGGAACAGCCGGGTGTTGTAGAGCGGCGTGCCGTCGTCGTCGATGGTCATCGCGCCGAAGACGATCTCGTCCAGGCCGTCGCGGTCGACGTCGGCGGGGATGAACTGGTGGTTGCCCTGCCCTTCGTACGTCTTACCCGCGACATCCGAGTCGAACGTCCAGCGCTGCACGAGCTCGCCGTCGACGAGGTCCCACGCGGCGATCACGGTACGCGTGTAGTAGCCGCGGCTCGTGATGAGCGAGGGGTGCTCGCCGTCGAGGTAGGCCACGCCCGCGAGGAACCGGTCGACGCGGTTGCCGTACGCATCGCCCCACGAGCCGACGTTGCCTCGGCCGGGGACGTAGTCGACCGTGTCGATCGCGGCGCCGGTCTGCCCGTCGAAGACGGTGAGGTACTCGGGTCCGCTCAGGATGTAGCCCGACGCGTTGCGGTAGTCCTTCGTCGCGTCGCCGATCACCGTTCCCACGCCGTCGACGGTTCCGTCGGCCGTCTTGAACGCGACCTCCGAGCGGCCGTCGGCATCGAAGTCGAACACCTCGAGCTGCGTGTAGTGGGCGCCGGCTCGGATGTTCACGCCGAGGTCGATGCGCCAGAGACTCGTGCCGTCGAACTCAACGGCCTCGGCGTACACCTTGCCGGTATAGCCCGACTGCGAGTTGTCCTTCGAGATCGACGGGTTCCAGAGGAACACGAGCTCGTACTCCCCGTCACCGTCGACGTCGCCGACCGTGCCGTCGCCCGGCCAGTAGGTGACCGTCTTGCCGTCGGGCAGCACCGCATCGGCCGGCTTGTTCAGCGGGATGTCGAGGAACTGGTCGCTCCACACGCCGAAGTCGTCGGCGACGGTGACCTCGCGGGCCGTGTCGCCCTCGCCCTGCAGCGCGGTGACGAGGTAGGTCGAGTCGGCGGTGCCGTCGGCGTCGACGTAGTTCGTCGTGTCGGTGATCGGCTCGTCGGTGATGCGCACGCCGTCGCGGTACACATTGAAGCCGAGGTCGCGGTCGTCGAGGCCCAGCAGCCGCCAGCCGAGGTAGACGCCGTCGTCGGTCTTCACGGCCACGGGCGCGCGGTCGAGGTACTCGACCTGGCGCACGAGCGTCGTCGCAACCTCGGTGGCGTACGACGCGGATGCCGCGGACGAGCCGCCCGCGTTCTGCGCGACGAGCTGGTAGAGGTAGGGCCGCGTCGTCAGCACGTCGGTGTCGGTGAACGTCGGCTCGGTGACGGTGGCCACCTGCTCGAACGGGATGTCGGCCCGGGTCGAGCGGAACACCTTCCACTGCACGGCGTCGCCGGCGTCGGTCCACGCCAGCGCGACCGAGTTGCGCTCGATCGCGGTGGTCGCGATGCCCGTGGGCACGGCCGGTGAGGGCACGCTCGCGTCGACGACGGCGATCGTGACGCGGTCGGACTGGCGCGACGTGCGGTCGCCCTTCAGCGTGGCCACGGCGTAGTCGTAGCTCTCGCCGAGCTCGACGTCGGCGTCCTCGAAGGCGGGTGCGGCCCCGTCGGCTGGCGCGGGGACCGTGCCGATCTCGACCAGCGTGCCGCCGGGCGCGGCACGGAACACGGCGTAGCCCGTGGCATCCGGAACCGGCTGCCAGCCGAGCGTGATCGTCTCGTTCGTCGCGTCGACGGCGGATGCCGCGAGCCCCGCGGGTGCGGCCAGCGGCGTCTGCACCCGGATGCCGTTGATGCGCCCGTCGCCACCGGTCACTCGGATGCTCAGCTGCCCATCGGCGACCTGGATCGCGGGGAAGTACGCCTCGTGCACGTTGCCGGTGGTGGTGCGCGGCCCGGAGTAGGCGGTGCCCTCGATGTCGAAGTTCGTGCCGTTGCTGGCGATGAGGTCACCGGCCCACGTCGTGACCTCGTAGGTGCCGTTCGGCACGTCGACCGCGAACGCCTGCGTGTTGCCGATCGTGAAGTCGCGCGCCATGAGGTCGTCGCCGCCTCGGTCGCGGAAGCCGTTCGAGGCAGGTGCGGTCGTGAACCCGTAGCCCGCAGCGGCGGAGTAGGCGGTGCCGGGGTGGACGCCGATCCAGCCGGCGGCGACTGGCGTCGCCGGACCGCCGAAGTCGAAGGCGAGGTCGACGTCGGTTTCGGCGGCCGCCGCCGGGGTGGCGGTCAGGGCGGCGCCAGCGACGAGCGCGGCGCCGGCGAGTGCGGCGATGATCGGCCGCGCGCGGGCAGGTCGGACGTGTGGACCCACGTGGATCTCCTTCGATCGTGTGCTGTGCTGGTCTGCAGCGTCCGTGCTCGCCGCGGGCGATCCGATCGAGACGATGCGGGAAAGCGCTTTCTCGATGAATCGTCTCAATCCTCGCCCGCGAGCACCGCGTGCGTCAAGCCCTGCGCGCGATCGAAGCGCGCGGCGGCTCGGCGCTCTCTGCCGTCCTACGCGTCGACCGCGTCGATCGGCGGCGGCAGGAGCCGAGTGAGCTGCGCCCCCGACGGCACAACCGACGGATCGATCAGCCACACCACGGCCAGGCCGTTCACGAGCGCGAAGTAGTACGCGGCGAGCGCCCGCCGGTCGTCGTCGCCGAGCCCGGGCAGCTCCTCGGCGAGCAGCTCGGCGATGCCGTCGACCGCGCCCGACTGCGCGGCCCGCAGCCGCTCGGCGACCACCGGGATCCGGTCGATCTGGGCGAGATTCTCCATGCTCGCCGCGAGCAGCTCGCGCTCGTCGCCGAACGCCGTCAGCGACGCATCCCAGATGCGCCCGAGCAGCTCGGCCTTCGGGGCGCCTCGCAGCGCGACATCCAGTGCATCGCCGATCTGGATGCCGGTGCCGAGCAGCGCCTCGGACATCAGGGCCTCCTTGCTGCCGAAGTGGTAGCCGATCGCCGCGAGGCTCACACCGGCGGCGCCCGCGATGTCGCGCGCCGTGGTGCGGGCATAGCCCTTCTCGATGATGCAGCGGCGTGCGCCGTCCAGCAGGTCCTCACGATTGCCCATGACCACATCCTACCGACGATTCAGACATTCGTATTAGACATTTGTCTCATACACTCGTACTATCGCTCTCAGTCGCAGATGCGGCGATCGGCTCGAGGAGGAAATCATGAAGGTGCTCATCTCCGGCGGCGGCATCGCCGGCCTGGCCGCGGCCCACGCGTTCGCCGACGGCGGCCACGACGTCACGGTCGTCGAACTCGCCCCCGGCCTGCGGCCGGGCGGGCAGCTCGTCGACCTGCGCGGCACCTCCCGCGAGGCGGCCGCGCGGCTGGGCCTGCTCGAGGCGATCACCGCCGCCCAACTCCCCCAGCGCGGCATGCGCTACGTCGACGACCGCGGCCGCACGCTCGCCGAGCTCGGCGTCGAGATGTTCGGCGGCCAGGGCCCGGTCGCCGACCTCGAGATCCTGCGCGGCGACCTCACTCGCGTGCTCTCCGAGATCGTCGCCGGCCGCGTCGACCTTCGATTCGGCGACTCGATCGCGTCGCTGACATCCGATCAGACCGGCGTCGACGTGGCGTTCGAGCACGGCAGCCCCGAGCGGTTCGACCTCGTGGTCGCCGCCGACGGCGTGCACTCGAAGGTGCGTCGCCTCGTGTGGGGGCCCGAGGCCGACTACGTGCGCTCGCTCGGCGGCGTGACCTCGTTCTTCGACGCGCCCGAGCCCGAACCCCTCGACGGCTGGTCGCTCATGGACATCCTGCCGGGGCGCCGCATGGTGATGATCCGGCCGGATGCCGCGCCCGGGCGCTCGAAGGCGATCGTCACCTGGTTCGGAGACCACGACCTGCCCGACCGCCGCGATGTCGACGCCCAGAAGCAGCTCGTGCGCTCGGCCCTCGCCGACGGCGTGTGGCACCTGCCGGCGCTCTCGGCGGCGCTCGACACCTCGTCGGAGTTCTACTTCGACGCGCTCGTGCAGGTGCACATGCCCGAGCTCTCGCGCGGCCGTGTCGTGCTGCTCGGCGACGCGGGCTACTGCACCTCGCCGCTCAGCGGCCAGGGCACCGCGCTCGCCCTCATCGGCGCGTACGTCCTCGCGAGCGAGCTCGGCCGTCCCCCCGACCGCCAGGTCGTCGAGGCGCCGGCACGGTCGCGCAGGTATGGATCACGGTACGGCTCGGAGCGCTGGTCGCCCGATGCGATCGGGAAGAAGGTCCACATCGAGTGGAACGCGACGAGGATCAACTCGATGACCCACTTGATGGGCCAGAGGATCAAGCCGATGAGATCAGGCATGTGCGGGGTCAGTCCTTTCGGGACAGTGCGGGGGTCG
>NZ_WJSP02000780.1 GCF_009720255.1 Agromyces humi
TCGCTCGACGACGTGCCGCGGCTGCCCTTCGCGCCGAGCGCCGATCGACCGAAACGGGGGCGGCGACCCGGCGCTCAGCCGGCGGACGCGTAACTGTCGACGATCGCGAGGTCGAGGGGGAACTCCACCGGGAAGTCGCCGAACAGCAGGCGCCCGGCCCCCTTCGCCGACGTCTCGACCGCCGCGGCGACCTCGTCGGCGAGCTCGCGAGGCGTGTGCACGATGATCTCGTCGTGCAGGAAGTACACGAGATGCGGCCCGCGCTCGAACACCGGGCCTGCGGACGCGGCGCGCGACACCGATGCCGGCGGCTCCGCGCCGATCTGGGCCAAGCGCCCCCGCAACGCCGCCATCCAGCACAGCGACCACTCGGCCGCGCTCCCCTGCACCACGAAGTTCCGCGTGAAGCGCCCCCAGTCCCTGGCCGAGGAGCGGGCCCTGCGTTCGTCGGCGGCCGTGGCGTCGGGCTCGCTCGCACGAGCCTGCACCGCTCGCCACTCGGTCGAGGGCAGGGGTGACGACCGGCCGAGCAGCGTGCTGACGGAGCGACCGCGCTCAC
>NZ_WJSP02000781.1 GCF_009720255.1 Agromyces humi
CCGAACATCGTGCCGCGGCAACGCGTTGCGCTCAGTTCAGGCCGCCGACCTGCATCGAGGGGGGGCGTGACGTGGCGTCCGGTTCAGGGCAGCATGGGGTGATGATCAGCAGGGAGCTGGCGCTCGCGCTCCGGGAAGCGGGCCTCACGTGGCATCCGGAGTCCGGCGACCGGTTCCAGCTCGACCTGGCCGAGCACGTCGAGGCCGAGGTCGAGGCCGACGTCTTCACGGTGAGCGAGATGACGATCGAGGCGCGGCGCTACCCGACGGGCACGATCCTCGCGTTCAACGGCACCACCGAGTGGGCGCTCGACTCGGTCGCCCTCGCCGACGCGGTGTGGCTGCCGCGCGAGGACCAGCTGCGCGAGCTGCTGCGGGCGACCTTCCGGTCGCTGACCCGTCTCGACGACGCGTTCGAGGTCGAGGTCGAGGTGGCCGGCTCCCGCATGCGCTTCGAGCACCCCGACGTGGCCGAGGCGTACGGGCTCGCGCTGCTCGAGCTCATCGGCAGGTCGCGATGACGGATGCCGCGGGGCGGGCCGCGGCCGCGACGGA
>NZ_WJSP02000782.1 GCF_009720255.1 Agromyces humi
CCCGCCAAGCGCCGGCTGGTGACGGATGCCGCGGCCGCGGCCTGGGCGCAGCTCGCCGCCGTGGCATCCGACCTCCCGCAGCAGGCGGTGCACCTCGACCTCACCGACGACAACGTCGTCTGCGCCGCGGAGCGGGCAACCCGGATGCCCGACGGACTGATCGACTTCGGGGACGTCACCCGCACCTGGGCCGTCGCGGAGCTCGCGATCACCGTGTCGTCGGTGCTGCACCATGCGGGCGCCGAGCCGGCGTCCGTCCTGCCGGCGATCAGGGCCTTCCACGCGCTGCGCCCGTTGTCGGCCGCCGAGGTCGCCGCCATCTGGCCGCTCGTCGTGCTGCGCGGCGCCGTGCTCGTCGTCAGCGGTGAGCACCAGGTGCAGCTCGACGGCGGTGACAACGCGTATGCCGCCGACGGCATCGCCCGCGAATGGCGCATCTTCGAGCAGGCGAGCTCCGTGCCGGCGGAGGTGATGACGGGCGTGATCGCCGGGGCGCTCGGCGTCGAGCCGCCCTCGGGCACGGGCGCCGCTGCGAGCGCGGGTGCCGCT
>NZ_WJSP02000783.1 GCF_009720255.1 Agromyces humi
GCTCTGCTCGGTCGGCGACCCGGCCGCCGCGCTCGCGGAGGTGATCCGGGTGCTGGTGCCCGGCGGCCGCGTCGTCTTCGTCGACCACGTCCTCGCGCCGCCGCGCACCCTGAAGCGGGCGGTGCAGCGCGTCGCCACGCCCATCTCGAAGCGGGTCTGCCACGGATGCCACTGGGACCGCGACACCGAACGGGCGCTCGCCGAGGCGGGCTTCATCGGCCATGACATCCGGCGCCTGCGGGTGCGGTCGATGCCGTTCGGCCCGGTGCCGATGCTGCTCTTCGACGGTCGCGCGCCCGGCGGCGTGGCGGCCTGAGCGGCTGGGGGTCCGCGGTCCACTCCGCTCTGCCGCCGCGCTCCACCCCGCCGAAACGGAGGAAGTTCGGGGCGACGCGCCGCGCGCGGCATCCGTCTCGACCGGCGTGCCGCCCGGAAGTTCCTACATTTCGCCGCTGTGGGGGGAAGCGGGGGGAGCGCAGACCAGCTACGCGTCGATCGGGCGCGCGGAAGCGCCCACCCCGGCGACCCCGGCGGCGTCGAGCACCGAGC
>NZ_WJSP02000784.1 GCF_009720255.1 Agromyces humi
GGTGATCGACTGGTATAATCGCTATCTGAAGAAGTGAGGTTGCCGATGCGCTGCGCTCTCTTCACCGTCCTGCTTGTCACTTCAGCGCCCGCGCTGGCCGACGAGGTGCGCGCCGACACGTGGTTGGTCTCGTACTCGCTGGTGCAGTCGGCGACGGGCGAGCTCGCGGACGCGGCATCAGTGACCGACGCCGCGCACGGCGTCGGGGCCCGGGTGCTCGTCGACACCACGCAGGCCACCGGCTGGCTGCCGACCACGGAGCTCGACGCCGACCTCATCGTCTGCCACGCCTACAAGTGGCTGAGCGCGCCGCGCGGCGCGGCGTTCGCCGCGTTCTCGGAGCGACTCGCCGACGAGCTGACGCCGTACACGGCCGGCTGGTACTCGGGTGCCGACCCGTGGTCCTCCTGCTACGGGCCCGACCTCCACCTCGCCTCCGACGCGACCCGGTTCGACGTCTCCCCCGCGTGGCATGCGTGGGCCGGCGCGGAGGCCGCGCTCGGGTTCGCGGCGTCACTCGACGCCGGCGAGGTGCACGACCATGCGCT
>NZ_WJSP02000785.1 GCF_009720255.1 Agromyces humi
GAGGCCGAGCTCCGCCTGCTCGCCGTCGATCCCGAGGCGCAGGGCGGCCGGCTCGGCGAGGCGCTCCTGCGAGCGAGCCTCGAGGCCGCCCTCGAATGGGGTGCCGATGCCCTCGTGCTCGACACGGGTGCGCTGAACATGCGCGCCCAGGCGCTGTACGAACGCCTCGGGTTCGAGCGCGTGCCCGAGCGCGACGCACTCGTCTCGACCGGCGAGGTCGAGGCCGTCGTCTTCCGGTATCCGCTGCAGCAGCGCGACGACGTGCGCGTGCGGCTCATGCGTCCCGACGAGGCCGACGAGGTCTCGGCGCTCACCGAAGCGGCCTACGCGGTCGACTTCCCGCTGAGCGACGCCTACCGCGCCGACATCGCCGCCGTGGCCGAACGAAGCCGTGAGCACCAGGTGTGGGTGGCGACGGATGCCGCGAGCGGCATGCTGCTCGGCACGGCCTCGACGCCGCGCGTCGGCCGGGCCATCTCACCGCTGGCCCGCGAGGCGGAACTCGACTTCCGCTTCCTCGGCGTCTCGGCCGCTGCGCGCCGCCGCG
>NZ_WJSP02000786.1 GCF_009720255.1 Agromyces humi
CCTGCCGGTCGGCGAGCATGCGACCGCCGCCGATCGTCGCGGTCACGACCGCCTCGTGCCCGAGCATGCTCTGCACGCGGGTGAGCCCGTGGTGCACGCGCTCGTCTGGGCCGCCGCCCCAGAGGCCCTCCTCGTGGTTGCCGGTGGAGTCGATGCGCTCGGGGATCACCCGGAGCCGCACGATCGGCGACGCGAGCCCGCTGTCGGCGGTGCCGGCGCCCTGCAGCTGCCACCGCACCCGGTCGACGACGTCGGCGGGCGTGAACCACCGCGGATGCAGCCAGTTGCGGCTCGAGTGCCCGCCGCCCTCGTCGTCGAGCTCGATGCGCAGGCCGGTGCAGACGAGCCGCACCGCGCGCATGCGCTCGATGAACTCCTCGGCCCGCACGCGGAACGCGAACGCGAGCTGGTCGACGCGGTCGAGGGGCGGCTCGAAGTGCTGCTCCACCTCGAACTCGGGCGGCGGGGTGCGGGCGATCACCCTGGCCTGCTCGCGCCCGGCGGCACGGTCGTGCGCGCAGGCCCCGGCCGCGCCGAACCGGCGGCG
>NZ_WJSP02000787.1 GCF_009720255.1 Agromyces humi
GACCCGCCGCGCTCCGGCGCAGGTCGTGCGGTGGTCGACCGGCTCGCGGAGCTGCGGCCGCGCCAGCTCGTCTACGTGGCCTGCGATCCGGTGGCGCTCGCGCGGGACGTCGGGCTCCTGCGGGAGCGCGGATACCGGCTCGACGACCTCGTCGCGTTCGATCTGTTCCCGAACACGCATCATGTCGAGGCCGTGGCCAGGCTGACCGCTATCGTGTGACTGTGGGGAAAGGGGGACACGGTGCCTGGTGAACCGCCCACGCCGGTCGTGGCCACGGTCGCGATCGTCGACGACCACGAGGCGGTCCGGCTCGGGCTCAGGGCCGCGTGCCGCGAGGCCGGCTACGTGGTGGTGGCCGAGACCGCGAACGTCCCCGACCTCCTCGTCGCGCTCGACGGCCGCTCCTGCGATGTGGTGGTGCTCGACCTCTCGCTCGGCGACGGCTCCTCCGTGACCCGCAACGTGCACGCCGTGCGCGACACCGGCAGCGCCGTGCTCGTGCACAGCATCGCCGACCGCGTCGCCGCCGTGCGCGAGGCG
>NZ_WJSP02000788.1 GCF_009720255.1 Agromyces humi
CGCCGCTGCGAGCGCGGGTGCCGCTGCGCCGACGGTGCGGCCACTCCCCGGCCTCGACGCGGCGACTGCGGTGCACCTCGACGTCTCCATCGGGTCCGACGACGTCGACGCCGGCGCGTGGCGCGACCCCGGCCTCGAGGATCGGCTCGCGCTCGCGGCGCTCGACCGCGGGGCCTCCGCCGCCTGGCTCGAGCGTGGAACCGCGCGACTGACCGAGAGCCGCATCCACTCGGCGGTCTCGTCGGCGACGATCCCGACCGGGATCGACGTGTGGTTCGCGGAGCCGCAGCCGCTCGCCATCGCTGATACTCCCCTCCGCGGCGGACGGGTCGCCGCGGACGGCCTCGTCGACGGCACCGCACCGGCCCGAACGCGCATCCGCCTCCGCATCGAGCGCGACAGCGCGCCGGCGGTGCCCCACCTCGTGCGCCCCGAGTACGCGGCGGGGTGGCTCGCGCTGACCCTCGACCCCGCCCCGCTGCTCGGCCTCGGCACAGGGCAGCCGCCCGCGGCATCCGGGAGCCCCGACCTGTCGGCC
>NZ_WJSP02000789.1 GCF_009720255.1 Agromyces humi
AGGTCGACCAGCTCGCTCTCGAGCTCGACCACCTGCTGGCGGGAGCCCGGACGCGTGGCCGCCACGTAGCGGGGGAGCGTGAGCGCCCCGCCGCCGAGGTGCACGGCCGTGATCGGCGCGCCCTCGGGACGCACGAGGTCGATGGCGTGCCCGATGCGCCGCACGTACTCGAACCCGAGCCAGTCGGGACGCTCGACCTCGACGTGCGACTGCGGGGTGCCGTCGACGTAGAGCGTCCACGACCCGGGCACCGAGCGCGACTCCTCGAGACGGGCGACGTGGCCGCTCACGGAGAGGCGTCGTTCGAGGTCTGACACGGATGCCACGCTACCCGCCTGCTGCGAGGGACGCGGCGCCGCGGCATCCGCCACCGCGTCGAGCCGGACCTCAGCACGCACCCCAGAGTGCCGTGTCGAGCCGGTGGCCGGTGAGGACGGCTCCGGGGAACGGCCCGGCATCGGCGAGCCGGTCGGCGAGTCCCTCGGGGAGACCGCCGGGAGCCGCGACGAGGACGGCGTTGCCCTCCTCCGCGCCCG
>NZ_WJSP02000079.1 GCF_009720255.1 Agromyces humi
CAACCCCAGGCGCCGAGCGCCCGGGCGGATGCCGCTACGACGAGGACGCCGACGAGCGGCCACGCCTGAGGCATCCGCATGCCGTCGATGAGCCCTGCCACGAGTGACGCGAGCGCCCACGCGAAGCCGATGATGGCGGCGGCCTGCACGGCGGCCAGCACCGCACCGGCGGCGAGGAACCGCCGCGCGGCGCGCGACCGGCGGACGAGTCGGGGATCGAGGGGCTTCACGTGCTCAGTGCGCCGCAGCCTCGATGGCGGTGCGCGTCACGCGCTTGCGGAAGACCCAGTACGTCCAACCCTGGTAGGCCAGCACCAGCGGGAGGGCGACGAGCGCCAGCCAGCTCATGACGGTGAGCGTGTACGGCGTGCTCGACGCGTTGGCGATGGTGAGGCTGTTCGCCGGGTCGTTCGAGGCGGGCATGACGTCGGGGAAGAGCGACGCGAACAGTGCGAACACCGCGGCGGCGATCGTGATCGCGAACAGGATGAACGCGCGGCCCTCGGCACCACGACCGTTGGCCAGCCACCCGGCGACCAGGGCGACGGCCGCGACCCCCGCGAGGATCCAGAACCATGGCGTGCCGGACGCGAGGCCGGTCCAGAGGAGGAAGACGGCAGCGACGACGATCGTGACGACGCCCGACCGAGTCGCGAGCCGGCGCGCGCGCTCCCGCAGGTCGCCCTCCGTCTTCAGCGACACGAACACCACTCCGTGGGTGAAGAAGAGCAGCAGCGTGGTGAGCCCGCCGAGCAGCGCATAGGGATTGAGCAGGTCGAACAGCGTGCCCGTGTAGTTGTGGTCCGCGTCGAGCGGCACGCCCTGCACGATGTTCGCGAACGCCACTCCCCAGAGCAACGCCGGCACCGCCGACCCGACGACGATCATGCCGTCGAACCATTCCTTCCACCTCGACTCGGGGCGCTGGTGGCGGTACTCGAACGAGACCCCGCGCGCGATCAGCGCGAGGAGGATGAGCAGCAGGGCGAGGTAGAAGCCGGAGAAGAGGGTGGCGTACCACTCCGGGAAGGCCGCGAACAGCGAGGCGCCCGCGACGATCACCCACGTCTCGTTGAGGTCCCACACGGGGCCGATCGTGTTGATGAGCACGCGCCGGTCGGTGTCGTCCCTGCCCAGGAACGGCAGCGACATGCCGACCCCGAAGTCGAAGCCGTCGAGCACGAAGTAGCCGACGAAGAGGAAGCCGACGATCCAGAACCAGAGCACCGAGAGATCCATGGTCACGTCCTCCTAGTACACCGTGGCGGCGGGTTCGATGCGGCCTGATTCGGGATCGGGCTCGCCGACCTCTGGCGGGCCCTTCCGGATGGCCCGGAGCACGAGGCGCACCTCGACGACCGCGAGCGTGCCGTAGATCAGCGTGAAGGCGACGAGCGAGATGAGCACCTCGAGGCCCGTCACGTTCGGCGACACGGCCGAGGCCGTCGGGAGCAGGCTGAAGACGATCCACGGCTGTCGGCCCATCTCGGTGAAGATCCAGCCGACGATCATCGCCGCGAGCGAGAGCGGGAAGCTCCAGATCGCCGCCTTCCAGATCAGCGGATGCCGCGGCATCCGGCCCCTGCGCGTGAGCCACAGGCCCACGACCGCGACGAGCACGTGCAGCATGCCGAGCCCGATCATCCAGCGGAAGGCCCAGTACGTGATCCAGATGATCGGCGAGTAGTCGCCGGGACCGTACAGTGCCGTGTACTCCGCCTGGAGGTCGTTGATCCCCTCGACGCAGCCGTCGAACGTATGCGTCGAGAGGAATGAGAGGAGGTAGGGCACGCGGACCGAGAAGAGCTCGGTGCTGCCGTCGGGCGTGCCGAGGGTGAACAGCGAGAACGAGGCATCCGCGCCGCAGACCGTGTCGTAGGTGGCCTCGGCCGCGGCCATCTTCATCGGCTGGGTCGCGACCATCGCGAGGCTGAGCTGGTCGCCGAACACCGTGGTCAGGATGCCGGCGCCGACCATCACCCAGAGGCCGAACTTCAGGGCCGGCCGCATCGTGTCGAGGTGCTGGTTGCGGGCCAGGTGCCATGCGGCGGCGCTGATGACCAGGCCCGCGGCCACCATGAAGCTGGCGGCGATCGTGTGCGGGAACGCGGCGAGAGCGACCGGGTTGGCGAGCAGCGCCCAGATGTCGACGAGCTCGGCCCTGCCCTTGTCGGCGTTCATCTCGTAGCCGACCGGATTCTGCATGAACGCGTTCGCGGCGATGATGAAGTACGCCGACAGGATCGAGCCGATCGCGGTGGCCCAGATCGTCGCGAGGTGCAGGCCCCGCGGCAGCTTGTCCCACCCGAAGATCCAGAGGCCGATGAACGTGGCCTCGAAGAAGAACGCGAGCAGGCCCTCCATCGCGAGGGGCGCCCCGAACACGTCGCCGACGAAGCGCGAGTACTCCGACCAGTTCATGCCGAACTGGAACTCCTGCACGATGCCCGTCACCACGCCCATGGCGAAGTTGATGAGGAAGATCGACCCGAAGAAGCGGGTGATGCGGAGGTACTCCGCCTTGCCGGTGCGGTACCACGCGGTCTGGAAGACGGCGGCGGTACTGGCGAGGCCGATCGTGAGTGGAACGAAGAGGAAGTGGTAGACGGTGGTGAGGCCGAACTGCCAACGAGCGAGCAGCAGCGGGTCGAGCAGTTCGTTCACGGATGCCCCTTCCCAGTCGTTCCGCCATGTGTACTACACGACGTAGAACATCCTTCTACACAGCGTAGAACAATTCGAGGGAAGCCGGTAGTCTGGAGACATGGCGAGTCTCGGCGAGTTGGAACGCTCCGTGATGGAGGTGCTCTGGACGAGCGACGTCGCGCTCACGGCGAACGAGATGCGCGACGCGCTCGCGCTGCGCGACGACGCCGCGCGCATGGTCGCCACGACGACGGTGCTGACCGTCCTCTCGCGGCTCGAGCGCAAGGGCTTCGTGTCCCGTTCCCGCGACATGCGTCCGCACCGCTACCGGGCGCTGCTCAGTCGCGAGGAGCACACCGCCGAGCTCATGCACGAGGTGCTCGACCGTTCTGCCGATCGCGACGCCGCCCTGGCCCGCTTCGTCGGCACCGCCAGCGCGGGCGAAGCGGCCACCCTGCGCCGCCTGCTCGACGAGCTCGCGCGCCACTGACCATGCTCGCCGTCTCGGCGGTGCTCGGTGTCCTCGCCATCGCCCTGGCGTGGCCCGTGCCGGTCGTGCTGGCCCGTGCCGACTGGCCGTCGCGCGCACCGGCGGCCGCCCTCGCACTCTGGCAGGCCATCGCGCTCGCGGGCGGGCTCTCGATGATCGGATGCCTCCTCGCGTTCGGGTCCGCGCCGGCCGGCTCGCTCCCCGCTGCGGTGGCGGCGCTCGCACCGTACCTCCTCACCGGCCCCCTGCCCGCCGGCTTCGGCGTCGCCGAGATCGCCGCCCTCACCCTCGCGGTGGCCATCGCGCTGCTGCTCACCCTCAACCTGGCGCTCACCGCCGTGCGCGCCGAGCGGGAACGACGCCGGCAGCACCAGCTCATCGGACTGCTCAGCCATCCGATGCCCGGCGACCCGCGCACGCGCGTGCTCGCACATCCGGTGCCGCTCGCGTACTGCGTGCCGGGCATCCGCACCGCGACCGTGCTGACGGACGGCCTCATCGACGTGCTCACGGCCGACGAGCTCACGGCGGTGATCGCGCACGAGCGCACCCACCTCGATCAGCTGCACCACCTCGTGCGGCTCTCATTCCGGGCCTGGCACAGCGCGATCCCCTGGTTCCCGATCGCGAATCGAGCGGAGCACGCCGTCATCACCCTCACCGAGATGCTCGCCGACGACGGCGCCCGGCGAGCCGTCGGCACCGGGCCCCTCCGAGGGGCACTCGAACGCGTCGGGGACGCCGGTGAGTCGGGCGCGTCCCTCGACGGAACGTCGGGCGCGGACTCCGACGCTGCGATGCTCGCCGCGCGCCTGGGTCGCCTCGACGAGCCGGCGACCCCGCCTCCGGCCGACCCACGTGGAGTGCGCGCTGCCGCGCTCACGGCATCGGCCGTGCTCGTGGCCGTCCCCCTGGTGGGGTACGCCGTGATCCTCGGAATCGTCCCCTAGTCTGACGCGGCCGCACGACCGCGTCGATACGCTCGGAGCGTGAACGAGCTCCTCGACTGGATCCTCGACGTGGTGCAGGCCGTGGACCCGGTCGCCCGCACGCTGCTCGCCGGGATCGGGATCCTCCTCGAGACGTCCGTGCTCATCGGCCTCGTGGTGCCCGGCGACACGATCGTGCTCGTGGCGTCGACCGCCGTCGACGGCGTCGGCCAGTACTTCGCACTCGTGTTCGCCGTGATCGCGGGAGCCCTCGCGGGTGAGAGCATCGGCTTCGGCCTCGGGCGCTGGTTCGGCCCGCACATCCAGCGCTCCCGGCTCGGGCGGCGCATCGGCGAGGAGAACTGGGCCAGGGCGCAGCGCTACCTCGATCGACGCGGCGGGCCCGCCGTGTTCATCTCCCGGTTCCTGCCCGTGCTGCACTCGCTCATCCCGCTCACCGTCGGCATGAGCACCATGCGGTACCGCAAGTTCATGGCGTGGACCGTGCCCGCCTGCGTCATCTGGGCCTTCGCCTACGTCACCGTCGGATCGGCGGCCGCCGGCGGCTACCGCGAGCTCAGCCGTGACCTGCACTGGGCCGGCTACCTCTTCGTCGCCGTCATCGCGGTGTTCCTGCTCGCCGTGTGGGGGGCGAAGAAGCTCATCGTGCGGCTCGAGGCGCGCCACATGGCCGAGGGGCCGGACACCGAAGCATCCGACCCCCCGAGCGTCTCGCGCGAGCCCTAGAAGAGCGCCTTGTCGGCGAGCCAGTCGCTCGCGATCTGGTCGGCGGACTCCTGCTCGTTCACGCTGAGGGCGTTCAGGGCCACCAGATCCTCTGCCGTGAGCGCGGCGCTCACGGTGTTGATGATCTTCGCGATCTCGTCGGTGACCTTCTCGCTCACCACGGGCACGACGTTCGATGCGAGGAAGAGGCCCTCGGGGTCTTCCAGCGTGACGAGGTCGTTCGCGGCGATGTTGGGGTCGGCGCTGTAGATGTTCACCATCTGCACCTGGTTGTCGACGAGCGCCTTGAGCGTGAGCGGGCCGCCGCTGTCTTCGATGGGCGTGAACGCCACGTCGACGCCGTACACCGACTTCAGGCCCTCGGGTCCGTACGGACGGGTGGCCAGCTCGGAGTTGCCGCCGAGCGTGATGGGCGTCGACACGTTCTTCAGGTCGGCGAGGCTCTTCACGTCGTTCTCGTCGGAGAACGTCTTGGTCACGTTGTACGAGTCCTGGTCGGTCGCCGGCGACTGGTCGAGCACGCGCAGCCCGTCGGGCAGGGAGGTCTCGAGCTCGGCGTAGACGTCGTCGCTCGTCGTGGCGGCCGTGTCGGGCACGTAGTACTGGAGGAGGTTGCCCGTGTACTCGGGGAACACGTCGATGGCGCCGCTCTCGATCTCGGGGATGTACACCTCGCGCTGGCCGATGCGGAGGTCGCGTTCGACCGTGTAGCCGTTCTCCTCGAGCGCCTGGGCGTAGAGCTCGGCGATGATCTCGTTCGAGTAGTAGTCCTGCGAGCCGACGACGATCGTCTCGGACGAACCGCCGCCGTCAGAGGATCCGCTGTCCAGCGGATCGCCCGAAGAACACCCTGCCAGGGCCACTGTCGCCCCGACCACGACCGCTGCCAGGGCAACGAGCCGGCCTTTTCCTGCTGTGATCATTCCTGATTCCCTTCGGTGATGGGTCGCCCCATGGCCGCCCTGGACCGGGACGGCCCTGAGCGGAGCTCTGAGCCCCGAGCCGCCCGCACACCGTGCGGGACGACGAGGCGTTGCGTGATCGCGAACAGGCCGTCGATGGCCAGCGCGAGGATGATGACGAGGATGGAGCCGCCCAGCATCTCGGCGTAGTCGCGTGTCTTCAGGCCGGCGAAGATGTATCGCCCGAGCCCGAAGTCGGCCACGTAGGCGGCGAGGGTCGCCGTCGCGATGATCTGCAAGGTGGCCGAGCGGATGCCGCCGACGACGATGGGCATGCCGAGGGGCAGCTCCACCTTGCCGATGATCTGGTCCTCGCGCATGCCCATCGCCCGGGCGGCGTCGATCGTGCGTCGATCCACCGACTCGAGGCCGGCGTAGGCGCCGGCGAGCAGCGGCGGGATCGCGAGGATCACGAGGGCGATGACGGGCGCCTGCAGCCCGATGCCGAGCCACAGCGCGAACAGGGTGAGCACGCCCAGGGTGGGGAGCGCCCGGAGCCCGCCCGAGACCATCACCGCCGGTTCCTTGCCCCGCCCCGAGTGGCCCACGGCCACGCCGGCGGGCAGGGCGATGATCGACGCGATGACGAGCACGACCGCGGAGATCAGCAGGTGCTGCCCGATGCGCTCGGGGATGCTGCCGACGCCCGTCCAGTTCGCGGGATCGAGGATCCAGGCGATGCCGTCGAGGAAGAGGTTCACGCGGCATCCACCCGTTCGACGCGCTCGATCGACCGTCGCCGATGGGCCGCGTCGGGACGCGACCACGGCATGAGGAGGCGGCCGATGCGGACGCAGGCCCAGTCGAGCGCCAGCGCGAGCACGATCGTCGCGACGATGCCCGTGAAGATCTCGGCCTGGATGCCGCGCTGGAACCCGTCGGTGAACAGGCTGCCGAGGCTCTGCACGCCGATCACCGCCCCGACCGTGGCGAGGCTCACCGTGCTCACGATGACGACGCGGAGGCCCGAGACGAGCACCGGCCCCGCGAGCGGCAGGTCGACCCCCCAGAAGCGACCGGTGGAGGAATACCCCATCGCCGTCGCCGACTGGCGCACGTCGGGCTCGACCGAGTCGAAGGCGTCGGCGGCCGTGCGCACGAGCACGGCGATGCCGTAGAGCGTGAGGGCGATGACGAGGTTGAGCGGCGACCGCAGGCTCAGGCCCGTGATGGGCGGCAGCGCCACGAACAGCGCGAGCGACGGAATGGCGTAGAGCAGACCGCAGAGCGACAGGAGCACGCCTCGCGACCACCGGTAGCGGTGCGCGAGCCATCCGATCGGGACCGACGCCACGAAGCTCAGTATGATCGCGGGCACCGACAATGCCAGGTGCACGAGCATCAGCTCGCCGACGAGGTCGAGGTTCGACCAGAGCCAGTTCACGGGGCGAGGACCCCGGCTGGACGGCCGTCGGAATCGACGACCACTCGGCGGCCGTCGACGTCCGTCAGGTGCAGGGCCCGCTTCCCGCGGTCGGCGCCCACGAAGTCGGCCACGAACGCGTCGGCCGGTCGCGCGAGGATCTCGGTCGGCGAGGCGGCCTGCGAGATCTTCCCGCCGCGCTGCATGATGACCACCTGGTCGCCGAGCAGGAACGCCTCGTCGATGTCGTGGGTCACGAAGACCACCGTCTTGCCCAGCTCGCCCTGCAGCCGCAGCAGCTCCTGCTGCAGCTCCGCCCGGACGATCGGGTCGACCGCGCCGAACGGCTCGTCCATGAGCAGGATGTTCGGATCCACGGCGAGCCCGCGCGCGACGCCGACCCGCTGCTGCTGGCCTCCCGAGAGCTGGCTCGGGTAGCGGTCGGCGAGCGAACGGTCGAGGCCGACGGTGTCCATGAGCTCGAGCGCGCGATCGTAGGCCTGGCGCTTGGCCGTGCCGCGGAGGAGCGGCACGGTCGCGACGTTGTCGATGACCGTGCGGTGCGGCAGGAGGCCCGAGTTCTGCATGACGTAGCCGATCCCGCGGCGCAGCTGCACCGGGTCGACCGTCGCGACATCCGTGCCGTCGATGAGCACCTGGCCGCCGCTGGGGTCGACCATGCGATTGATCATGCGGAGGAGCGTCGTCTTGCCCGACCCCGACGACCCGACCAGGACCGTCGTCTTCCTGGGCGGGATCACGATGTCGACGTTCTCGACCGCGACGGTGCCGTCGGGGAACTGCTTGGTGACGCGGCGGAACTCGATCATTGGCTGCCTCACTCGTCTCGGGTCGTCGCCCGGAAGCCGGAGTCCAAGCCAAACACCATTCCCCGGTCAGGGCAACGCGTTGACACTCGGCGCGTCACATGAAGAAGGTACCCCGCGCCCGAGCCGTCGGATCAGGCGGCGGAGCTCGCGGCCCGGGCCTCGCCGAGGTGCTCGGCGAGGTAGTCGTGCACGAGGCGCTTCGCCTCGGCGAGGTAGCGGTCGTCGCCGACCGGCTTGCGCTCGAACGCCCGGCTGATGAGCGCGTCGCCGAGCTCGATCGCCACGCCCAGCCGGAAGCGCAGTTCCTCGGCATCGGCGACGCCGCCGAACTCCGCCTCGATGAGCCTGGCGAGGCGGTGCGCGAACTCGGGCTCCACGTCGCCGTCGGCCGTCTCACGCCGCCCGGCGTGCACGACGCTGAATCCGGGCTCGTCGCGGTAGAGGGCGGCGAACGCGTCGAGCGAGACGTCGACCACGTCCCACCACGTCGCGAGCTCGGTGCGCTCCATGTCGTCGGCGACGCGCTCGCGGAAGCGTCGGATCGACCGCTCGCGCAGGGCGTGGAGCACCGCGACGCGGTCGGGGAAGTAGCGGTAGACGGTGCCGATCGAGGCGCCGGCGCGCTCGGCGACCATCTGCGTGGTGAGCCGCTCGAACCCGGTCTCGTCGACGATCTCGGCAGCAGCGTCGAGCAGCGCGTCGAGCCGCTGCGTGCTGCGCCGCTGCGTCGGCTCGGTGCGCACCGCGACCCTCCGGCTCGGATCGGCCCCCAGGATCAGGTCGATATTCGGCACGGAACCTCCCTTATTTGCGGGGTCCACTCTACCGGCCGGGCCGACGTCCATCCGACCACTGCGTGCCCGTGTTTTCGGCCGGAAGCACCCCCATGACAGACTGAGTGGATGCCGGCGAGTCCCCCAACCCCGGCCGGATCTCGCGAACGCCAGGTCCGGCACCGTGCCGCGCGCCTCGAAGACTGGCTGCACGACCTCCGGGAACGCTGGGCCCGCCGACGCGGGCACGTGCCGACCGTCGTGCCGTACACCGGCTACGGGTCCACGGAATGGGTGCGCGTGCTCTGCCGGGTGCTGCTCAGCCGGCCCATCGCCCCCGACGAGCCGTCCAAGCGTCGGCGCAAGCGACGCGAGCAGGGCATCAGGGGCTGGCGCAGCTTCACGAGCGTGCCCGTGGGCGACGTGCCGGTGATCATCGAGATCGGCGGTGAGCGCATCGAGGTGCTCGCCGACCGCGGCGGCGTGGTCGACACGCGCATCCCCGTCTCGCTCTCCCCGGGCTGGCACCAGGCGACCCTGCGCACCGAAGGCTCCGAACCGGTCGAGGCTCCGATCTGGATCGTCGGACCCGACGTGCACTTCGGCATCATCTCCGACGTCGACGACACCGTGATGGTGACCGCGCTCCCCCGCCCGTTCGTCGCGTTCTGGAACACGTTCGTGCTCGACGAGCACGCGCGCATCCCCACACCCGGCATGGCCGTGCTGTATGAGCGGCTGGTGCGCGCCCATCCCGGCGCGCCGGTCATCTACCTCTCGACGGGTGCGTGGAACGTGGCGCCGACCCTCACGCGCTTCCTCTCCCGCAACCTCTACCCCGCAGGGCCGCTCCTGCTCACCGACTGGGGTCCGACGCACGACCGCCTGTTCCGGAGCGGTCGCGCGCACAAGGAGGAGAACCTCCGCCGACTGGCCGAGGAGTTCCCCGACGTGCGCTGGCTCCTCATCGGCGACGACGGGCAGCACGATGAGGAGCACTACGCGAACTTCGCCGCCGAGCATCCCGGACGCGTGGCCGCGGTGGCCATCCGCGAGCTCTCGACGGGTGAGGCCGTCCTCGCGGGCGGTCGCTCCAAGGCGGAGCAGCACGGGGCCGACGTGCCCTGGGTGTCGGCGAGCGACGGCTCGACGCTGGCCGACCGGCTCGGCGAGCACGGGCTGCTCTGAGCCGGAGCCCGCGCGCGCCCGGCGACTCAAGCGACCACGAGGCAGTGGGGCGAAGGGCGGACGATTCAGGCGCCGGCAGGCGCCGCGACATCCGATCGACCGGAGGACCGGCGGATGCGCGCGAGTCCGCGATTGACCTGGCGTGCCCAGAGCGGGCCGCGGTAGATAAAGGCCGAATAGCCCTGCACGAGCGTGGCGCCCGCGTCGAGGCGGGCCTGCACGTCCTCGGCGGTCTCCACCCCACCCACCGAGATCACGCAGAGGCCGGCGGGCACGTTCGCGCGAACGAGGCGCAGCACCTCCATGGACCGCGCGGCGAGGGGCGCGCCCGAGAGCCCGCCGGCGCCGATGCGCTCGACCTCCGCCGCCGAGGCGGTGAGCCCGTCGCGGGAGATCGTCGTGTTCGTGGCGATGATCCCGTCGAGCCCCAGGCGCGTGACCAGCTCGCAGATGCGCACCACCTCGTCATCGGCGAGGTCGGGGGCGATCTTGACGAGCAGCGGGGTCGTGCCGGCGATCGCCCGCACGGCCTCGAGCAGGGGCGCCAGCGCATCGAGCTCCTGCAGGCCCCGCAGGCCGGGCGTGTTCGGCGAGCTGACGTTGACGACGAGGTAATCCGCGAACGGCGCCAGCACGCGGGCGCTCCGTTCGTAGTCGGCCACGGCGTCCTCGACCGCGGTGACGCGGCTCTTGCCGATGTTCACGCCGAGCACCGGGCGGTGCGACCGACGGGCGAGCCGCGACAGGCGGCCCACCGCGGCATCCGCCCCGCCGTTGTTGAAGCCCATGCGGTTCACCAGTGCGCGGTCGCGGACCAGGCGGAACAGCCGGGGCCGCTCGTTGCCGGGCTGGGCGACGGCCGTGATCGTGCCGACCTCGACGTGTCCGAAGCCGAGGTTGCCGAGCCCGCGCACGGCGAACCCGTCCTTGTCGAAGCCCGCGGCGACGCCGAACGGCGACGCGAACCTGCGACCGAGCGCGTGCACGGCGAGCGACGGATCGGGCCGAGTGGCGAGTTCGACGAGCCGGCCGAACCCGAGCGCCGGCAGCATCCTGATGACCCGGAATGCGAGGTGGTGCGCGTCTTCGGGGTCCATGCGGGACAGGACGAGGGAGAAGAGGAGTCGATACATGCCGGGACTCAGGCTATCGGAGGTGCGCGGACGCGCCGGACGATGCGGAACCGTCGACGTCATGCTGCGACGCCGCGGGGCACCTCACTCGACGGGTCGAGCCGGCAGCCGCCCGTGCTCGGCGCGGAGCTGGCCGATCGCCGACTCGAAGTCGTCGAGGGACTCGAACGCCTGGTACACGCTCGCGAAGCGCAGGTAGGCCACCTCGTCGAGCTCGCGCAGCGGCGGCAGGATGGCGAGCCCGATGTCGTTCGCCTCGATCTGCGACGCGCCCGTGGAGCGGATGGTCTCCTCGACCTTCTGCGCGAGCACGGCGAGGTCGGAGTCGGTGACCGGTCGACCCTGGCACGCCTTCTTCACGCCCAGCACGACCTTCTCGCGGCTGAACGGCTCGATGACGCCGCTGCGCTTGATGACCGCGAGGCTGGCGGTCTCCGTCGTGGAGAACCGGCGGCCGCACTCGGGGCACTGCCTGCGGCGCCTGATCGAGAGTCCGTCATCACTCGTGCGCGAGTCGATGACGCGGGAATCCGGGTGACGGCAGAACGGACAGTACATGGTGCTCCCAGCCTAGCGGCGCGGCGACGCCCGGCCTCCGCGCTCAGCGCTCGAGGCGCGCCGTGACGGCCTCGCCGTGGGCAGGCAGGTCCTCCTCGGCCGACAGTGCGGCGATGACCGGGGCGACCTCGCGCAGCGCCTGCTCGTCGTAGCGCACGACCTGCTGTGGGCGCAGGAACGTCGCGGCCGACAGCCCGGCGGTCGATCGGGCCTGCCCGCCCGTCGGCAGCACGTGGTTGGACCCGGCGGCGTAGTCGCCGAGGCTGACCGGCGAATACGGGCCGATGAAGATCGCGCCGGCGTTCTCGATGCGGGCGAGCACGGCGTCGGTGTCGCGCACCTGGATCTCGAGGTGCTCGGGTCCGAACGCGTTCGAGAAGTCGGCGGCGCGCTCGAGGTCGTCGACGAGCACCACGGCCGACTGCACACCCTCGACGGCGGTGCGCACGCGGGCGGCGTGCTTGGTGGCGGCGACGCGCACCTCGAGGCGGTCGCGGACGAGGTCGGCGAACTCGGCGGAGTCGGTGACGAGCACGGATGCCGCGAGCTCGTCGTGCTCCGCCTGGCTCACGAGGTCGGCGGCGACGAGATCGGGGTCGGCCGCGTCGTCGGCGATGACGAGGATGTCGGTCGGGCCGGCCTCGGCGTCGATGCCGGTGACGCCCTGCACCAGTCGCTTCGCCGCGGCGACGTACACGTTGCCCGGGCCGGTGACGCGCTGCACGGGCTCGAGCCCGATCTCGGGGACACCGTACGCGAACGCGCCGATCGCCCCCGCGCCGCCCATGGCGTACACCTCCGTGACACCGAGGAGCGCGGCCGCCGCCGCGATCGTGGGGTGGATGCGGCCGCCGAACTCGGCCTGCGCCGGTGAGGCGAGCGCGATCGACCGCACGCCCGCGACCTGCGCCGGCACGACGTTCATCACCACGCTCGACGGGTACACCGCCTTGCCCCCCG
>NZ_WJSP02000790.1 GCF_009720255.1 Agromyces humi
CCCGCCGGGCTCGCCCGGTCGTGGCTGCTCGTGCCGGGATCGGCCGACGCCCTCACGGCGCGAGTCGCGGCATCCGCTGCCGACGTCGTCGTCGTCGATCTCGAGGACGGGGTCGCACCCGAGCACAAGGGTCGCGCGCGTCGCGGCCTCGTCGCGCTCGCCGATGCCGGGGAGCGACCATGGGTGCGCATCGGCGATGCGGCGTCCGACGAGTGGCGCACTGATGTCGCGCTGCTGCGCGGCGCGGGGCTCGTCGCCGGCGTGGTGCTCGCGAAGGTCGAGTCGCCCGAGCACGTGCGACGCACCGTGGACGCGCTGGACGACGACCTGCCGATCGTGGCGCTCATCGAGAGCGCGCGCGGCATCGAGGCGGCGCTCGACGTCGCGGAGACACCCGGTGTGCTGCGGCTGGCCTTCGGCAGCGGCGACTTCCGACGCGACACCGGGGCGGCGGATGACCCGATCGCGCTGCTCTTCGCACGTTCCCGGCTCGTGATGGCGAGCCGCGCGGCCGGGTTGCCCGGCCCCGTCGACGG
>NZ_WJSP02000791.1 GCF_009720255.1 Agromyces humi
CCGCGCCGGCGGGCGCCGCCGAGGCAACCGGCGCCGACCTCGGCGACATCACGGTCCTCATCCAGGCCACGTCCCCGTTCATCGACCCCGCCGACCTCGACGCCGCCGTCGACCAGGTCGAGCGCGGCCACCGTGACGCCGTGTTCTCGGCCGCCCCCACGCACGTCTTCCTCTGGCGTGAGGATGCCGCGGCCGGCGCCGTCGGCGTGAACCACGACGCCGCGCATCGCCCGCGCCGCCAGGACCGCGATCCCGAGTTCGCCGAGACGGGGGCCTTCTACGTGTTCCGCACCGAGGGGTTCCGCGCCGCCGGGCACCGGTTCTTCGGCCGGGTCGGCATGCAGCCGGTGCATCCCGACCACGCGTTGGAGATCGACGAGGCCGCCGACCTCGAACGGGCCCGCGCCCTCGCGCCGTATGTCGACGCCCGATAGCGCTCTATGCCGCGGCGCCGATCGGTGGGACGATCGGCAGAGGTGGGCAGTGCGTCGGCGCACAGCCCACCGCCGCATCCGCAGATCGCCTGGGATCG
>NZ_WJSP02000792.1 GCF_009720255.1 Agromyces humi
CGGTCGTCGTCGCGGGATCGACCAGCACCCGAGCCCGAGCCGAGGGCGGCCAACAGGTCGTCGACGGGTTCTCCCGTCTGCGGCGGTCGCTGGGGTTCGTCGTCGCGCGCCGACGCGAACGCCGGAAAGGGGGGTCGACGGCTGGCGACCGCCTCGGCACGAAGGCCCGCGGTCTCGGGAATCGGGGTGCCCGCTGCACCGCGCACCTCGATGAACGGGAAGCCGGTGCCACCCGACGGCGTCTGGGAAACGGCGGCGTTCGCCTCGGGGCGAGGGGCGGGCGACTCGGATGCCGCGGCCGAGCGTTCTCCCGCCTGTGCCGGCGGCGCGTCGGGGCTCACGGTCTTCGCCCCACCCGCGAACAGCGCGCTGAAGGGGTCGACGGTCTCGGCCGCGAAGGCCGTGAACCGCTCCGTCGGCGTCGGATCGACCGCGGCCGTGCCCTCCCCCGTGAGGCCTGATGCGGACGCGGCGGGCGCGGCAGACGCCGCCGGTGGCCCCATCGGCGTCCACGGGGCGGGCGGCGTCGGGG
>NZ_WJSP02000793.1 GCF_009720255.1 Agromyces humi
TCGCCTGCCGACGCCCGATGCGGCCGCCACCCGCGCGATCGCCGAGCACCTCGCGCGATTCGACGATCTCGCGCGAGCCGACGCCGCGCTGGCCGACCTCGGCACCGAGGCCGACCCGGTGGAACTCGTCGAGGCGCTGCTCGGAGGTGAGCCGCACGATCACCCGGCACCGAGGGTCGCGTGGTTCCTCCACCTGGCGCGGCAACCAGTGATGCGAGACGCGATGATGCTCCAGTTCGGGTTCGGCCCGATGATCGGCGAGACGGCGCTCGATGACGCGCTCGAGACCGCAGCGGTCGCGGACCGCACCGGGGAGACCGTCGACGAGGTGGTCCGCCGGCAGCATGCCGACGGTGCGGGGGAGTCGGTGTCCGACCTGCTGGCCCGACTCCTCCTCGGACAGACGAGCATCAGACCCGATGTCGAACGCGTGCGGAGGGCGCTCGACCTGGTGCGGTGGGTCGCGGCCCACGCGCCCGACGGCCACCGGGCTCCGCCGTTGTGCGTGGCGGCCTGGCTCGCGTGGGCACT
>NZ_WJSP02000794.1 GCF_009720255.1 Agromyces humi
GCCGTCATCGACGTGGGGGCCGAGCGCCTCAACGCCGTCGCGGCGGCGACCGACCACCCGCATGCCCCCACCGCCATCGCCCTGCTCGGCGCCCGACTCTGGGGCGCGGTCGAACATGTGCGCATGCTGGCCGGCATGGCCGTGCGCGAGCCCTACGCGGCCCACGCCGGCGAAGCGCTCCAGCCCGTGCGCCAGCGACTGCGTGCCCTCGTCGAGCGCGGTATCGCCGATGGCACGGTGCGTCCCGACATCCGCCCCGAGGTGCTCGCGCGGCTCATCGAGTCCGCCGCGATCTCGGTGCTGCTCGAGGCCGCCGCCACCGGCATCGACGACGTCGACGGCCGCCGCCTCGTCATGCTCGCGGTGCTCGGCACCGCCGGCCTGGGCTGGCAGGACAGCGCCGAGCTCATCGCGCGGGCACCCGAACTCTCTGCTGACGACGGCGCCCCCGTCGTCGCCGACGACCACCAGGAGACACGCGCATGAGGATCGAGCTTCGCGGCGTGAGCAAGGGCCGCAACGGCCAGG
>NZ_WJSP02000795.1 GCF_009720255.1 Agromyces humi
GCTGACGCCGTCCCCGGTCGCTGCGGCGGCAGAACGCCTCGGGATCCCGGTCATCGAGGCCGCGCGGCTCGACGCGTCGGCCACCGAGCGCATCGGCGAGCTCGAGGCCGACCTCGGGGTGATCGTGGCGTACGGCGGCCTCGTCCGCGAGCCGCTGCTGTCGTCGCCCGTGCACGGGTGGATCAACCTGCACTTCTCGCAGCTCCCCGCGTGGCGCGGTGCCGCGCCCGTGCAGCACGCCCTCATCGCGGGCGACGCCGAGACCGGGGCATCCGTGTTCCAGCTCGTGCCCGAGCTCGACGCGGGCGACGTCTTCGCCTCCCGGTCGCGTGCGGTCGGCGCCGACGACACCGCCGGCTCCCTGCTCGACGCGCTCGCCGTCGAGGGCGCGGACCTGCTGGCCGACGTCGTCGACGGGATCGCCGACGGCTCGGCCGCCTCGACGCCGCAGGCGGGCACGCCGACCTTCGCGCCGAAGCTCGGCATCGAGGACGCGCGGCTGGACTGGGCCGCACCCGCCTCGTCGG
>NZ_WJSP02000796.1 GCF_009720255.1 Agromyces humi
TGGGCGGCACCCGGGTGCGCCCGCGAGATCGCCGCCGAGCACGGCGACGGACGGTCGGCCCTGCCGTCAGCCGCCGAGACCGCGGTGAGCGAGCAGCGCGCGTTCGGGGCATCCGCCATCAAGGTCGCCCTCAACGCGGTCGCAGGACCGGTGTTCGACCGGGCGACCCTCGACGCCATCGTCGCGGCCGCCCGCCGCCTGGACCTGCCCGTCGTGGCCCACGTCGAGGGCGACGGGATGACGCGGCTCGCCGTCGACGCGGGCGTCGACACGCTCGCGCACACGCCCTTCACCGAGGTCGTCGACGACGCGCTGATCGCGCGGGCCGTCGCGATGGGACAGCGCTGGATCTCGACGCTGTACGTCGCCGGCTACGGCGAGGCGACGCCCGACGCCGAACGGGCGGCCGACAACCTTCGCCGCTTCGCCGCCGCCGGCGGCCGGGTGCTCTACGGCACCGACCTCGGCAACGGGGACCAGCCGCTCGGCGTGAACCCGGCCGAGCTCGCCCTGCTGGCGTCCGCCGG
>NZ_WJSP02000797.1 GCF_009720255.1 Agromyces humi
AGCTCCACCGCCCGCGCGAGGGTGTCGTGGCGCGCGGCCGGTGGGCGCCCGCCCAGCTTCCGGCGGTCTGTGACGAGGAAGTCGCCCACGGCGACGAGGTCGTCGACGCCGAGCATCGCGCCGAGCTGGCACCAGGTCGTCGCGGCATCCGTCATGGGCACGCCGCCGACGATGAGCGTTCCGGTCCGCGATGGATCGAGCAGGTGGCCCACGACTCCACGTGCACGGGGCCGCGAACCGCCGGCGAAGGCGGAGACGTGAAGCCGCACGTCTGCTTCGATCGCCGTCGGCAGCGGCACGCCGTTGAGCACCGCGGCCGTGGCATGGCTGAAGAACTGGCCTGGCGGCATCCGGGTCGCGTAGGCCATGGCGAGCTGCCGCACGCTGGGGGCGGCGACCGCGAGCATGCGCGAGCCGCGGAAGGGCGTCGTGAGGTCGGATGCCTCGAGCCGGCCCTTGCTCGCTCCGAGCGCGCGGGCCTCGGCCGATGAGAACGCCACGCGCCGGAGCAGCGGCTGGGGCAG
>NZ_WJSP02000798.1 GCF_009720255.1 Agromyces humi
GAAGAGATGCGGTTCGGCGACCCGGACTACGCAACCGAAATCGCGTCGCGCTATTTCGACCTGACGCTGTCGAACGGCACCACCACCGCCTGCAGCTATGCCACGATCCATCCTGAAAGCGTCGACGCCTATTTCGAACAGGCGCAGCGGCGCGGGCTGCGGGCGCTGGCGGGCAAGACCTGCATGGACCGCAACGCGCCAAAGGGGCTGCAAGACACGCCCGCAAGCGCCTATGACGACAGCAAGGCACTGCTGAAGAAATGGCACGGGACCGGCCGGATGGGCTATGTGATCACCCCGCGGTTCTCGCCCACCTCGACGCCCGCACAGCTAGAGGCGCTGGGCGCGCTGTGGGCCGAGCACCCGGACTGCCTGATGCAGACCCACCTGAGCGAGCAGACGGACGAGATCGCGTGGGTGAAATCGCTGTTCCCCGAGGCGCGCGATTACCTCGACACCTACGTAGCCTTTGGCCTGCTGGGGGCGAATGGGCTGTACGGGCACGCCATCCACCTTGAGCCGCG
>NZ_WJSP02000799.1 GCF_009720255.1 Agromyces humi
GAGGCCATGTCCCACGCCATGATCAGGGCGTGCGCCAACGATGGCGGGCTGTTCCGCACGTCGCGGGCTGCTGGGGCCATTGCCGAAGCAGCGATCGCCAGCGCCGCCGCCTTCTTCAATTGCGCCGAGGATGAGGTGATCTTCGGGCTGAACACCACCAGCCTGTTCTTCCAGATGGCGCCGCTGATCGCGCACGACTGGCGGGCCGGCGACAATATCCTCCTCACCCGCATGGACCATGATGCCAATGTCTCGCCCTGGCTGCAGGCGGCCGCGGCGCGCGGGGTGGAGGTGCGCTTCCTCGAATGGGACCGCGAGACCTTCGCGCTGAAGCTCGACACGCTGCCCGATCTCATTGATGCCCGTACCCGCGCCGTGGCCGTGGGGCATGCCAGCAATTTCCTTGGCACCATCAACGATGTCGCCGCCGTCTGCGCCGCGGCGCGGACCGTTGGGGCGGTCAGCATTGTCGACGCCGTACAGTCTGCCCCGCACCTGTTGCTCGACGTGGCCGCCATCGGCT